>JBFMCL010000013.1 GCA_040754395.1 Nitrospirota bacterium
GGATACTGGTTATTGGCTGATGTTTATAAAGGAAGGACTTTTGTCGATGGTGTATTGAAGCAGGAAACCAAGGTGCTTGAAAGGATGGCCGCCTAAATGCTTTTTACACACCTATTGACCAGACTCCAAATACTTTTCTAAATTGGCTATCTCTCTTAGATATGCAGTCTGGGTCCTCGGTGTTATACCTCTCAACTGAAGCTCTGCCAACATCTTTTCTCTTAATGTGTCCATGATACGATCTCCTTTGAATCGATATGCGCCGACTTATGCCAGCGGTGAAACAAAGGAGATTGTAAAAAGACTTGGACTGATCAACAAGGGGGGATTTATCAGACTTACGATTGCAACTCAGGAAAGCTCTGTACTGAACAGAAAACGCAGTCTATTCGTTACCACCGCGCAAGCGGTTTAGTCCTTCTATAGGTATGTGCAACAAACGCAAACAATGAAGCGTGCGTATTATGAGTGCCGTTCAACTAGTCTGCCTGATAAAAATTTATGTATAATGCTTGACACCAGTGTTTGGTAAGGGATTCCCTCCTCTATCGCCCTTACCTTTAAGGCGTCAAGGTCTTTTTTCGCTATACGGATATTCATCCGCTGGTCTTTTGTTATGGTTGCTTTTGCATACGCTTTTGACCTTTTTATTTCTTTCTTCAGGTCGGGAACAGTCTTCCATTCATCTTTCTCAAGCGATTCCATTAATTCCTTTTCTTCTTTTGTCAGTTTCATTTTTGTCATTATCCCAATCAAAAACCACGTTACTATTTTAATATTTAATGTGTGCCTGTTGACAATACAATAATAAAGCGCAAGAGTTCTGAGTTTCTTCTGTTTGTGAATCAGCCAATCTATTGCAGCCAACCGATAAATTGTGTAAAATATGATTATCAGATTATGGGAGGTTAGAAATGGCAAAGACAATCAATGCAACCGAGGCGGCAAGAGCTTTTTCTGAGATAATTAATTCCGTCAAGTATAAAGGCGAGAGTTATACGATTATCAGAGGGGGCAAGCCTGCTGCAGCCATTGTGCCGATCAAGATAGCAACTGCCGGCCGGACACTGAAGGATTTGAGGTTGGTAATTAACGCTCTGCCTAAACTCGGAAAAGATTCAGAAATATTTTTGAAAGATGTTGAAAAGGGGATTAAGTCACAGCCGCCTGTCCCGGAGACAACGGCATGGGAGTGATATTTGATACAAGCGAAATTATTTCGATTGAACGCAAGAGTTATGATATTTCCCGTATTGTTGCAGGTCGTGAGGACGAGCTGTTTGGTATAAGTGTTATCACGATTGCTGAGTTGCTCCATGGGGTCGAACGTGCCGATACGCACATAAGGAAAATAAAACGGCAGGCCTTTGTAGAAAAGGTTATCGAATTTTTCCCGGTCTTTCCCCTCGATATTTCAGTGGCAAGAACATATGCGAGGCTTTGGGCATCCCTTGCTACACAGGGCATCACTGTTGGAAGTCATGATCTGATCATAGCAGCCACTGCCCTTTCACTGGATTATACTATTATTACCGCAAACACAAGAGACTTTAAAAAAATCGAGGGGTTAAAGCTTGAAATCATATAATACCCATTGCCAGCTTTGCATCTTAACAGGGAAATCTCAAAAAGTATATCGAAAACGCAGTACTTATACCGTGAAGAAAACGTGAAGTAAACATATCAAAAACGATATAAACATATAGAAACATATAGAAAAGGGAAGGGCAGTTAAAGATTTAATTTATAAGGGTTTTTCCGGTATTTTCAAGCACTTGTCGGTTCTGCCTATTAGCTCTCTCAAGGCTAAAACACGGGTTCGAATCCCGTTGGGACCGCCAATGAAAGTAACAAAATTAAGTAGATAGCGCATCCATCGGCTGCAAAAAAGTTATTGCAGAGGGGATGGAATGGCTTTATCGCCATAATTGATCGACTTATAATCCGTTATCAACCTTTTCATATTTCACAAGCCGCTCTTGTAATTCTTCAATTTGCTCTTTGAGTTCTTTTATCCTCAATTCTCTGCCGACAGCCATTTGATAAAAATCCTCAAGATCTTGAATTCACTGAGCCATCTCTTTCTCCATCTTTTTGCGTTCTGTGATGTCCCTGAAAACTCCTAATACTCCGATGACATTGCCCTGCTCATCTGTCACAGGTGTTTTGACGGTAGATACCCAGAATTCTTCCCCGTGAAGGAGGTGCTTTTCCTCGATTTCCTCCGTCTGACCCGACGTTAACACCTTTCTGTCGTCTTCTCTATACTTTTCTGCCAGATCCCGAGGAAAAAACTCGTAATCTGTCCTGCCGGCGATCTCATCAGGGTTGATTCCTAAATCCCTTGCAAAATTCTCATTGCATGACATATATACTGAGTTCTTGTCCTTGAGAAATATCTTCTGCGGCAGATGTTCAATCACTTTTTAACCGGACACTACTGAGTGTATATATTTACTCATCAAGGATTTCTCTCAGGCTTTTGAGGTTGCCGTACAGCACCAGCTTATCTCCTTCCTTAACCTTCTCATGATGTTTTGAGGGGACCGGAATCCATTCTCTGCCCCGCTCGATTCCCAGAATAATGATATTCTGATTACGGAATCTCCATTCATCAAGCGATATGTCGACAAGTTGGGAGCCTTTGTTTACAGTCTTTTTTATGAGGCCATATCCTTCAAGAAAATGGAGAAGATCTTCAGCAGTTCCCTCTTCGAAAACAGGAATTCGAACGAGTTTCCGCTTGATGTAGCTTTCGAGACTTTGCATGAAACCCCTTGATTTGCCCAACCTGTATATCAGATATACCCCGAGTGCGAGCAGAATGAAATGAATCGGCAATTCATGTGCTTTACTCGTCATGACAGATGAAGTAGCCGAGATAATCACTGCAACGATTCCTGCATTCCCAAGGATCATGAGGATGCTGATGATCTTTCGTCTTAACGGGTTATATACAACCATTTCAGCTTCCCGTGTGGTAAACCCTGTCCCGGTGAATGCTGAGAGTGATTGAAAAACCGCTTTCGGTCTGTCTATACCGGTCATCATTAACGCAATTGCCCCCACTCTCACAATAAGAAAAGAAAAAAAGATAGCGACTAAGGTCGGAAACAGAAAATACAATCCGGACATATCCACCTCCTCCTCAATATTCCTCCATTTTACTTATGAATATTTTATCAGATGGATTCTGGAACACAATGCATTCTTCTGAGGACAGGACAATCAGGAGAAAGATACCCCCCCGACCCAGGTAGGATTGACGAATGCCCTGTTATTTTGACATAAATAGATACAGAGCAGTGCTTCACTTCCATTTTTTATAAACCCCCGAAACCCCTTGCCCCTTGTGGGAGGGGCTCGTATGCAAGGGTATTTGTCAGATGCTGCTGCGGGTATGCCCGGAAAAAAGAATCACGAAAGATATGCGGATATATCCAGAAGCGGATGGCTTAACCGCCAAGAAGGTCAAGGGCAAATTTCAGACCTTCGGACTTGCCCTCCCAGTAGGCAATCTGATCGCGTATCAGCCATATCTCATAGAAATTATCAGGGTCGGCTTTTTCCGTCTGTCGCAGTCTCTCGGTAAGTTCCTGCTTTTTGGCAGAGGCGGTGTCATATTCTTTACGTATTCTGTCGATTGCGGTCATATGCCATCCCTATTATTTCCGTGAGCGCATTATCTTATTATATTATTATAGCAATTCCGGATGTCCCATCGCTGTTTCTGACTCTTCACAGCGGTACATTGCAGGGAAATGAAGGGACTTTCGGAAACATCCCGGACACCTTTTCGGTATGTCCTGAATACCCCATCCGAAAAGGCGGGAGTAGCACTGTCCGGCCCTGTTAATCTGCGAACCAGAAGAATTTCTTTTGGCAGGGATTTCTGCGGATGAGTCTGCAACTTTTGGATGCACAATCTTCCGAAATCCGCTAATATAGTACATGCAGGGCGAAGCTGAAAAGCTTTTCCACAGGGGAATTAAGTCTGTGCATGCAGGCGATACTCTCGCAGCGCTTGCGTTTCTTGAGAAAGCATTCAGGATCGATGACAGTCCCGCGGTATGTTCGTATTTAGCTTACTGTATTGCGAAAGAACGGGGGCAGGTTGCAAAGGCCATAGCGTTGTGCGAAGATGCAGTGAAAAAAGATCCCTCCAATGCGGTGCACTATCTCAATCTCGGAAGGATATACCTCATCGACAGGAAAAAAACCGCTGCGGTTGACGCATTCAGGGAAGGATTGAAACATGAAATGAACCCGTATATCATTGATGAGCTGCACAGGCTCGGATTGAGGAAGCCCCCGGTAATCCCTTTTCTGAAAAGAAGCAATCCCGTGAACAAGTATCTCGGCCTTTTTCTTTCACGGCTGAGATTGCGCTAACGCGAGAGTATTTGACGTCTGCCCTGTCCACATTTTATTATAATGGCCATGCTGAAACCAGAACGACAGTTAGACATTATCAGAAGGGGAGCTGTTGAGATTATCGTCGAGGCTGAACTTGTCAAAAAGATTGAAGATTCCTATGCCAAGGACAAGCCCCTCCGGATAAAGGCAGGTTTTGATCCGACCGCTCCGGATATCCACCTCGGTCATACGGTGCTGCTTGAAAAGATGCGGCAGTTTCAGGAGATCGGGCATAAGGCTATTTTTCTCATAGGCGATTTCACCGGCATGATAGGCGATCCGAGCGGAAAGAGTGAAATGCGGAAGCCCCTCACGAGAGAAGAAGTGCTGAACAACGCGAAAACCTACAGGGAACAGATATTCAAGATCCTCGATCCGGATAAAACCGAAGTAGTATTCAATTCGGAGTGGATGTCGCACATGACTTCAGGGGAGATGATCAGGCTCACAAGCATGTATACCGTTGCGAGGATGATCGAGCGGGAGGATTTCAAACAGCGATGGGTCAACCAGAATCCTATCGGAATTCACGAGTTCCTGTATCCCCTGATACAGGGATATGATTCTGTCGCGCTCCATGCCGATGTCGAACTGGGCGGCACGGACCAGAAATTCAACCTTATCGTCGGGAGAGAACTCCAGAAGGAATTCGGACAACCACCCCAGTGCATTGTCCTTATGCCGCTCCTCGAGGGGCTGGACGGAGTGAAGAAGATGAGCAAGAGCCTCGGGAACTATATCGGGATAACGGAGCCGCCGAAAGAGATGTACGGAAAAATGATGTCGGTAAACGATGAGCTCATGCTGAGATATTATGAACTGCTGAGCCACATTTCTCTTGAGGAATTGATTGCACTGAAGGAGGGCATTGAGAGGGGTACGGTGCATCCGAAACATGCAAAGGAAAACCTCGCGATCGAGATCGTCGAAAGATACTGGGGCAAAGAACAGGCCCTTATTGCCAAAGAAGAATTCGCACATATCTTCAGCCAGAAAGGACTCCCGGATGAGGTCCGGGAATGCCCAATTGTCTGGGAGGAAGAAGAAATGTGGGTGCCGAAGATACTGAAACTCTCCGGCCTGACGGCGAGTACCGGCGAAGCCATACGGCTCATCAGGCAGGGCGGGGTGATGATCAATGAAAGCAAATATACTGACCCTGACGGAAAAATTCCCCGGGGGGTGTACCTTTTCAAGGTCGGTAAAAGAAAATTTCTCAGGGTAAAGTCAGAGACTTAAGTACTTCCTCGCAAGTTCCATCAGTCCGTAGATCTTCAGATCGATAAAATCCCCCTTTTTCCTCAGCATGTCCAAAGCGGGGTAAAGATTTTCTGCCGGAATCTTCAGAATCTCGATATCTTCCGTTTCGTCCCTTTTCCCGATGCCGGAAAATGACAGTCCGGTTGCAAGATATACCGTGAGTATTTCTCCTGATGCGCCTGAAGACATCGGTCCTTTAGCCAGGAATATCATCTCTCTTGCAGAATACCCGGTTTCTTCACGCAGTTCCCTTCTGGCAGCCTCCTCAAGGGTGTCTCCCTTGTCATTCAGCCCTGCGGGGAACTCGATTACATATCCGTTTACCGGGGGTCTGAACTGCCGTATCAGCACAGCCTCGCGGTCATCAGTAACCGGCACAATCGCTACGATTCCGTTACAGTGCATCCTCTCGAAATACTCCCATTCCCTTAACGTTCCTGATGTATCAGAATAGGAAGAGAGAAGAAACCTGAGAAATCTTCCTTCGCACAGCGTTTTTTTCTGCAGAATCTTTATTGAAGTGTTCAAATTCTGTCTTTCATGAAGGGCAGGATTATTCTTGCTCTTGATAAAGGGGGATCATAACCCTGAAGGTAGTGGAGTCATTATCAGTGAAGACTTCGAGGTTTCCATGGATTGCCTTGATGAACCGGTATATGATATTCAGGCCGCGTCCCTCCACCTCGCCTTTCCTGATCTGTTCGATTTTTTCTTCAGGGATTTTTCCGGTATTCTGAATCTCGAAACATGCCTTCTGATCAAGACGGTAGCTTTTAATGCGCAGAAGCCCTCCTTCCTGCGGTATTGCCTTGGTCGCATTATCAAGCAGGTTATCCAGAACCCGTTCAACCCCGAAGGGTGAACAGTAGATAAGCAGGCCATGCTCAAGCTCGTCATGCACAAGGGTGA
Organism: Nitrospirota bacterium; assembly: GCA_040754395.1. Taxonomy (NCBI): domain Bacteria; kingdom Pseudomonadati; phylum Nitrospirota; species Nitrospirota bacterium. The sequence goes on from JBFMCL010000013.1 coordinate 6,586, forward strand.
GGTTCAGCCGTCTCTGTTCCCTGATCGCCTCCTCATTGATTCTGAAACGGCTTCTCAGCACCTCAGTGAGGTCTATGACTCTTTCCCTGCCTTCAATATTCGGGTAAATGGCAAGTTCCTGCATTCTGGTTGTTTCCTGGATGACAATCTCCAGATATTCTGCGATCTTTTCCCTTGCGTTTTGTATATCTTTTTTTTCAAGGAGCTTCTTTGCCCTTTTGGCGAATCCGGCAATAGCAATCGCGGGGTTCTTGAAATCGTGCAGCACATCGTCCAGCTTTTCGATTCTCAGCGCCTTCATAATCTCCTTTCCGAAAAAACTGAGCAGTTCGATCTCGTGCTCCGTGAACTCCTGACGGCGGTCTTTTGCATAGAAAACGAGAAAATAATTTATTTCCTCCTGTGCCTTCATGGGAATCAGAAGGACGGAATTCACGTTCTGTTTCGAGGCATAACGCTTCAGCTCGTCGTTCGATAACCAGCTCTTCAGGGGGTCCTTGATCAGGATATATGACGCATCGAATCTTTCATATTCATAGTCTCCGCGCTTTTCCGTGTTGTTTATCAGTGCGTTGAAGTACGGGTGTTCCTGAATGGCATACATGCAGCTTATTTCGTGGCTTTCCTGGCCGACCGGATATTCAAGTTCGATCTGGACATGCTTTCTGTCAGGGCTGACAGAAAATAATGTGCAGCTCTGCACCTGGATGATATCAATCAGTTCAGGGATCATCATTCTGAATACGTCCCTCATCTTGATGCCTTCCCTGTGGCTCAGTTTTACGAAAATTTTTTCTACAATCTTCTCTTTCTGAAGGTTCAGTTTCTGCAGGTCAAGGATGCGCTTCTTTGCAAGCACATAGCTGATCCTTCTGGCCAGAAGTTCGGCGTTGGCTACCTCGTGAGGATCAAATTCCCTGTTATTCTCACGGTAATATATCTGTATGGTGCCCTGAATCAACGCTTCGTTATGCAGAAATCCGGGAATGATCATGGGAATCGCCATTAGAGAATTAAACCCGTGCTCCTTCACGATATCCTTGTTCGTATAATCAGGTTCAAGCATAATATTCGGAACAAGGTAGCTTTTCCCGCTTTTTATGACCCTGCCTGCGACAGATTTTTCCACCGGGATGCTCTTTAATCTTCCGGTCTCCTTGTACTGATGTGAACCAAAAGCTACCAGTTTGTCAGTTTCAGGATCAAAGATGCGGATGGATGCGGCAGAAGCCCGGAGAAATACCACGATCTTCTGAGCGGCAGCTTCCAGTATCTCTTTCCATTCCAGCGCAGGATTGATGTTGATGACCTCTTCTACCATCCTTACCACCTCTTCCACATACAGGGAGAGGCAGTTTTTTCTGAGAAAAACCGCGAGGTCAGCAATTTCCTGTTCGGAAAAGGTGTGTCCGGCAATGATAGGACTTGCTTTAAGGCACTGAATGAGTGTTTTTTCCATCGTATTAGAGATTTTTATAACAAAAGATATTGTGTAAATAGAATAATATCAGAGAGATAGGGTGTTATTCAACTTTATCGCCCCGCAGGAGCTGCGAAAAGGGCCTGTGTTTAGACACAGGCCCGGACAACAATATGCACGGCGGATTAATGACCTTTCGCCTTGGAAATTGCAGGAAGCTCTACCATTTCGACTTTGCCGGTCGAGAGCATGTATTCACCGCCGACGATCTTCAATTTTCCTGCATCGGCGAGATGCCTGATGATGCTGCTGTTCTTCATGATGTCCTTGTATACGTTCTTTACGTTTTCATGGATTGCGATCTCCATGATCTCATCCTTGGACCCGCCCTTTTTCTTCGCAGCTGCAGCAGCAGGCTGTATCTTTTTGACTATTGCACCGATGTTGCCCTCAGGTTTTCCTTTTGCATCGATCGTTGCTCCGACAGCACCGCACTTTTCATGTCCGAGAATGACCAGCAGGGGGGAATGAAGGTGCTCGGCTGCATATTCAATACTGCCAAGACCTATCGGGTCAACAACATTGCCTGCAACCCTGATTACGAAGAGATCGCCAAGCCCCTGGTCAAACAGCAGTTCAGGCGCGACCCTTGAATCCGAGCACGTAACGACAATCGCGAACGGCTTCTGCCCTTTTAGCAATTCCTTCCTCTTAGTGTCCCCGATGTCTTTCTGGCCCAGACTCCCCTCGACATATCTCTTGTTGCCATCCATCAGTTTCTGCAGCGCTTCATCGCCGGCGCTTCCTGCGAACACGAAACCTGAAAAAACGGCGACCATAAGTAAGGCAGACAAAACTTTCAAGAATTTCATACATCTCCTCCTAAAATTGATCTAAAGACCCTCGAAGAGGGGCCGAAAAAAAAGTTGCTAGGCAGCTTTCGTCTTTTTCTTTGCGGCAGAAGCGAATACCTGTGATGCGTTAAAGGTACCGTCTATCGCCTGAACAGGACATTTTGCCGTGCATATGCCGCACCCTATGCATTTGCCCTGATCGATAGAATGTTTCTTTTTATGCTCACCCGAAGCCGCGTTTGCCGGGCAGACTTTTGCGCAGATTCTGCAGCCGATACAGTTGTCCAGAATGAATGCCTTCGGTCTTGCCGGGATAAAATCACTGATGGCATCAGTAGGGCAACTGGGCACGCAGAGCCCGCATACCGTGCATTTTTTCGAGTCTATCCCTGAAAGGTGCTGTGCAACTGAAGGGGCATCAAAGGGACAGACCTTCACGCAGATGCCGCACGCGATGCAGCCAGTCTGGCAGTTTTTTCGGGTGTCGCCACCGGTGTCCCTCGAGTGGCAGGCAACAAGCACCTGACGGGAAGCGGGGAGTACCTCAATGACCCTCGTAGGGCATGCTGCCTCGCATTTCCCGCACCCTGTACATTTCCCTATGTCAACGTAGGGGAGATGGTCATCCGTCATGGTGATCGCATCGAAAGGACATACCCTTGAACATGTCCCGTACCCCAGGCAGCCGTATCTGCACGACTTGTCACCGCCTCCTGCGAGGATGACGGCCCTGCAGTCCTGGACTCCTTCATAGAGGTATTTTTTCAGGGATTTGCTCCATCCTCCTTTGCACAGTATTCTCGCATAATGAGGTTCCCTTGTTTCGGCTTTTTTACCTGTAATGAGGGCGACTGCTTCACATGTCCTTTCCCCTCCGGGTATGCAGAGATTCGGCGGAATCTCCGGATTGCAGACGACTGCTTCAGCATACTGTTCGCACCCTGCGAACCCGCAGGCACCTCAATGTGCATGCGCGAGCACATCCATCACTTTTTCGACGCGCGGGTCAATCCTGACGGAAAACTTCTTTGCGGTTAATGCAAGGCTTATCCCGAATACGACCCCGACTCCCCCGAGAAAGAGCAGGGTGTACTTGATCAGGGGGAGGAGTTCGACATGCTCCCGCGCTTCAATCCCTCCGCCCACACCGGCGACAGGAATGAGGAGACCGGATACGTCGGCGAACCTGAGCAGGTCGGCGAGATCACTGATCAGTTCCAGAAATTCAGTCATTTAGCAATTGCTATTGTACCACATTAAATTTTAATTAATCCTGAAAAACCTGTGAACGCAAGTGCGATCAACCCCGTAACAATAAATGCGATTGGGGTTCCCCTGAAAGGCGCCGGGACATCCGCAAGTTCAAGTTTTTCCCTGATACTCGCCATGATTATCAGTGCCAGAGAAAAACCTGCACCCGAGCCGAAAGCAAAGGCGAGGCTCTCGATAAAACTGTACTTCTCTCCTGCATTGATAAGCGGGACCGCGAGAATAATGCAGTTGGTGGAAATCAGCGCAAGGTAAATACCAAGCTTATAGTAAAGACCGGGCGAGATCTTGCGCATAACTGTATCGGAAGCCTGAACAAATCCCGCAACGATGCCAATGAATATGATAATCTTCAGAAAGGTGATATCGAGGGGGACCATAACGTAGGTAAAAATAAGCCAGCTCAGCGCGGCGCTTATCATCATGACGGAAGTGAACGTGATGCTCATGCCGACCGCAGTTTCCATTTTCCGCGAAACGCCGAAAAAAATGCACAGGCCGAGAAAACGGGTAAAGACAAAGTTGTTGATCAGTGAAGCAGCGACGACGAGTTCGAAGAGTTTAGAGAATTCCATTGTATGCTCCTTTATCGTATATCGGGCGGCCGGACACTATATGTAATATTGTGCCGGGTGCTCATTGTCTTTTTTCGTATTTCAGACTTATCCAGTTAAAAAATCCCATGAGTATGCCGACGGCAAAAAATCCGCCTGCAGGCAGCACAAGTATCAAAAGGGGTTGTGCATGGAGGATCTCAACGCCCCACAAGGACCCTTTGCCGAGAAGTTCCCTGAAAAAACTTATAATGCAGAGGGCGAACATAAAACCGAGCCCCATGCCGATACCGTCGAACATGGAAGGCATGAAAGTGTTCTTGCTCGCAAACATCTCTGCACGTGCAAGTATCGATGCAAAGGCGACGATCAGTTGGATGTACAGCCCCATCTGCCTGTAAGCCTCGGGTGCGAAAGCGGCCATTGACATATCTGTAACCGTTACCCATCCTGAGATGATGAGCATATAGATAGGAAGGCGTATCCTGGGGTGTATGAAGCTGCGCATCAGCGAGATGGTAATATTGACCATCACCTGCACAAACAGTACCGCAAACCCCATCAGGAAACCGTTTCTCAGGTTGTTTGTTACCGCAATGGAAGGGCATAGGCTGAGTGCAAGCCTGAAGATCGTGTTTTCCCTGAATATTCCGTTCTTGATGAGGACGGCGTAATCAGTCGCTTCTGTCTTTTCCATGAGCACCTTCACTTGTAACAGCCTTTATGAGGAAATCCAGGCCATTTCTTACCGCATCCTCGGAGACAGCCCTGCTTGAAATGGTTGCCCCTGAGATTGCCTGTATATAATAAGAAGTGTCCTTTTTCAACACCTTTAAATGGTCAATGTCCTTGCCGGAAAACTGGCTTCTGAAGCTTGATGACTCAATCTCATCCCCCAGGCCGGGAGTCTCTGCATGTCCGAGAATACTGATCGTTCTGACCCGGAAATCCCGGTCGACTGCAAAGAGCGTGTCAATATAGCTTGAATATCCCTTGCCATAGGACTGGACGACGTATCCGATTACTGCGCCATTTTTTTTTGCGATAAAGTACTCCGCATTTTTTTGATGGATAGTCCAGTCCCCCAGTTTTTCGATAGAATCCGCCTCCGGTACGAGCGTCTTGAGTGCTACTTCCTTTGCGAGCACCGCGTTCCTGTATATGATTGGCGAAGTTCTGGCATACACCAGGGCAAGGATAAGGCCCCCTGCAAGGTAGATGACTACCAGGTTCAGGGTGATCTTCCATATGTCCTTTCCTGTCACGTACCGTCACCTCTTCATTTCTTAAGTGTTCCGAATACTTTTGATTTAACCCCACTGTCAATGAGCGGCGCAAAAGAGTTCATGATGAGAATTGCGAACATGACACCTTCAGGATAGCCTCCCTTCAGGCGTATGAGCATGGTGAGAAACCCGCATCCGATGCCGAAAAGAATTTGACCGCTCTTCACGGAAGGACTTGTGACATAATCAGTGGCCATATAGAACGCACCCAGAATCATACCGCCGCTCAGAAGGTGGAACAGAGGATCTCCGGTAAAAAGAGAACCTTTGCCGCCGAATATCCAGGCGAGCAGTGTTGCGCTGCCGAGGAATGAAAAAGGAATATGCCAGGTGATATACCCCCTGTGGAAGAGAAATGCCGCACCGGCCAGAAGCGCGGCCGCAGAAGTTTCGCCGATTGATCCTGCCCGGTGTCCGATGAAAAGCTGCCAGTAGAGGTTTCCCTGACTTCCGAAGACCTCAATAAGCCTTGAAAAACCTTCTTCTTTCATGATACCAAGCGGAGTCGCAGACGTCTGCGCATCAAACGATACAAAGGATGCGGCAGGCGCATTCCAGACCGTCATGAGTTTAGGAAAGGAAATCAGCAGGAAAGCCCTTCCGATGAGAGCGGGGTTGAATATGTTGTATCCGAGTCCTCCGAAGAGTTGTTTGGTAATAACAACGGCGACAAACGACCCCGTAACCGGAATATAGAAGGGAACCGAGGGAGGCAGGTTCAGTCCGAGCAAAAGTCCTGTCAGGAACGCGCTTCCGTCACTGACGGTTGAAGGTTTTTTCAGCGCCTTCCGGTAGAGATATTCGGACAGCACTGAAGCCAGGATACAGACGGCGACAGTAAGTATTGCCCTTAATCCGAAGAAATACGCACCCATGATCATCGCCGGGAGAAGCGCAATTGACACAGTCCACATGATCCTGCCGGTTGTTTCGTCACTGCGGATGTGCGGACTGACGGAAACAAAAAGCGGGTGTTTTGTTAATTCCACGAATCCTCCGTCATGAGTATTGCGCAAAACGAAAGTAAGAAGTATGATGGGTAATCAGAACAGTCATACATTTTCCCATCGCGCTTCTTCGTGCACCTTCGCTATGGTTTTACCTGTGATTTCGCAAGCCTTATCAGCTGCACGATAGGCCGTTTAGAAGGGCACACGAACGCACATGAGCCACACTCAAAGCAATCAAAGAGGTTATATTCCTTTGCACCTTCATAGAAGCCCTTTTCTGCATAGATACTGAGCATCGAGGGCATCAGACCCATCGGGCACACATCAATGCATCTCCCGCACCGAATGCAGGGTCCGAATTCCTCAGCGTGAAAGAACCCTCCCTCCGGTAACACAACAATTCCTGAAGTGCCTTTTGTTACGGGGACATCGAGGGAAGAAACTGCAAATCCCATCATGGGACCTCCTGAGATGACCTTTATCTCTTCATCCTTTAGTCCCCCGCATTCTCGAATAAGGTCTGATATCAGAGTCCCCACCGGGACCATAAGGTTTTTTGGCTCTGCGATGCCTTCTCCTGTTACGGTGATTACCCTTTCTATCAGAGGTTTGCCGTACCTAACTGCTTCATAAACGGCAAAGGATGTGCTGACGTTCTGTACCACGACCTTAATATCCATGGGGAGCGCTCTTGGTGGCACCTCCCTGCCGGTTATCGACTTAATGAGCATCTTTTCCGCACCCTGAGGGTACCTTGCGGGAAGGGCACACACTTCGATAGTGCGGGAATCACCCGCTGCCTTCTTCATCGCTGCAAGCGCTTCCGGTTTATTGTCCTCTATCCCTACAAATCCCCTGCTCACCGCCAGTACCTTCATCAGAATAACCAGACCCTCAATGATTTCCCGGGGCTTTTCGATCATCAGCCTGTAATCTCCGGTTAAATACGGTTCACACTCAGCACCGTTCAGGATCACGGTATCGACAGGTTTTTCCTTCGGCGGAGACAGCTTTACTATTGTGGGAAATGCCGCACCTCCCATGCCGACAATGCCGGCATCCTTTATTTTTTCCCTGATCTGATCGGGAGAGAGACTTATATAGTCCGGATTATCCCTGAGAATGGACCATTCCTCTCTGCCGTCACTTTCGATAACAACAGACATGACCATTCTCCCCATAGCATTGGGAAATTCTCCGATTGCGATTACCCTGCCGGAGACTGACGAGTGAACAGGTGCTGACACAAAACCGGTGGCTTCACCTATCAACTGCCCTTTCTTTACCTCCTGATCGATCACAACCGCTGGTTTGCAAGGTGCTCCCAGATGCTGGCTCAGGGGAATGACGACCTTCGGCGGGAGAGTAACAGGAGTAATTGGCCTGTGAGCAGAAAGTTCTTTTTTATCAGGAGGGTGTATCCCACCCCTGAAAAGAGAGATAGCCATGAAATATCTCCGATCGGCTGAAGAGATTAAGAAAGAAAAAAAGCTCTCCTTTTTACCACAGCATGAGAGACAAAGTCAAGGGTTACCAGCCGGATTCTCTCATGCTCTGCATCACGAGTTCCCGCAGGGCATTGATAAAAACGGGGTGCACATTGAGCGAGTCAGCCCTTTTGAGATTGATCCCGAGTTTGAGAGAATGTTTTTTGAAAAGAATATCTATTTCATAGAGTGTCTCTATGTGATCTGAAACGAAACTTATCGGTACAATAAGGATATTTTTTATGCCTTTCGATGCAAGTTCTTCAAGTTTTGCATCTGTGAAAGGTTCAAGCCACTTTACCGGACCGCTCTTCGACTGATAACTCAGGTGCCACTGCAGTGGAATCAGTTCTGTGATTTTCCGTATCGTTTCTTCAGTCTGGTATTGGTACGGATCTCCTTCGTCGATGATTTTCTGGGGAAGGCTGTGTGCACTGAAAAGGACATGGACAGTATCGCGGGAAACATCGCCGTCGCTGCCCGCATCCTTGGTAAACGACTGAATACCTTTTTCTATTACCTCTGCAAGCGCCTGGATGTACAAAGGGTGTTCGTGCCATGATGATATGCAGGAGTATTCGGTCTGATAGCCAGATACAACCTGGGTGAACCTTGAAATTGACGAGCCTGACGTGGTAACTGAATACTGGGGATACAGGCTCAGGGCGATTATTCTCCTTATCCCGTCTTTATACATCAGCGAAACGACGTCTTCTATGAACGGGTGCCAGTAACGCATACCGGTGTAGACTCTGAAAGTATGTGCGGGGGAGGGGGAGTGCTGATCACTAAATGCCGGCTGATTGAGTGATTTTTCGAGCGCCTCTGCCTGGCCGGTGGTGATGGAGAGAATCGGCGACTTTCCTCCGATCATGCGGTACAATTCCCTGGTCTTATATGATCTGATGGTGGATATCAGCCAGGCAAGCGGAATCTGCATGAAAGAGGGGCCAAGCCTGATGATCTGCCTGTCGGAGAACAGGTTAAACAGAAAGGGTTTTACTGCGCGAAGGGAATCAGGTCCCCCGAGATTGAGCAGGATAACCCCTGTGATATTGCCGGAATCCGCGGTTACATCACTTCTGTGTGCGTTTCGGATCTCATTTGCCGATGCGTGACGGTGGCGTGGCATAGCATTATTTGTTCCTTCCATACGTATGCACTGCCTCTACCATTGCGATTACACTTTCTACAGGGGTTTGGGGCAGAATGCCGTGCCCGAGATTGAAGATATGCCCTCTGGTGAATTCTCCCTTCCAGAGGATATCTTTCACTCTGTCTTCAAGTGTTTCTCTGGGGAGAAAGAGTGCACAGGGGTCAAGGTTTCCCTGAATAACCGATTTTTTCCCGAGTTTCTTGATCGCGTCAGATATGTCGATTCTCCAGTCGATTCCTGTGACATCCGCATTCAGCTTCTTGATCTCATGGAGAATGCCGGCACAATCGTTCACAAAATAGATTACGGGAACTCCCTCCTTTTTCAGTTCAGATATGGCTTTTTTTACATAGGGAAGCACAAACTGCCGGTAATCAACAGGTGTCAGTATCCCCGCCCATGTGTCAAAGAGCTGCACGGCCTGGGCACCGGCTCTGACCTGTGCGGAAAGATAGGAGATTACGGTATCGGTCAGCTTTTCCATGAGATAGCTGAACACTATGTCGTACTGGAACATCAGCTTTTTGGTATGGAGGAAATTCTTTGATGTCCCGCCCTCGATCATGTAGGTCGCGAGCGTGAAAGGGGCGCCTGAGAAGCCTATTAAAGGAACCTTGTGCGCAAGCTCCTGCCTCAGGAGCTTTATGGTATCGAAGACGAACGGCATGTCGTCTTCCGGGTCAGGAATGAGCAGCCTATCGACGGCGGCCTTGTTCCGTACAGGTTCACTCAGGACAGGTCCTTCCTTGTCGGTGAATTCAAGCCGCATTCCCATGGCTTCAAGGGGAATAAGGATATCAGAAAAAAGGATGGCTGCATCGACCCCGAGGATATCAACCGGCTGAAGTGTTACCTTGGCAGCGAGCTCAGGGTTTTTGCAGAGAGTGAGGAAATCTACTTGTGAACGGACTGCCTGGTATTCCGGCAGATATCTCCCTGCCTGTCGCATAAGCCAGACAGGGGTATACTCAACCTCTTCGCCGCGGCATGCCCTTAGAAATACATCGTTCATACTATCCCTCCTTTTTTGTTTTACGCTTCAGTTTGACCGGTGTATACCCGCAGAACGGTTCTTCTTCAAGATAATCGCCATGTACCGCGTATGCCCGTGCCCTGCACCCACCGCAGACGGTGATATATTCGCATGAGCCGCATTTGCCCCTGTATTTTTTGAAATCGCGAAGCTCCCTGAAAAGTTCGGAATTCTCCCAGATATCCTTAAAGGACTGTGTTCTTATATTGCCTGCGGGTCTCGGGAAATAGCTGCAGGGCAGCACATTGCCATCCACGTCGATGAGCGCGATGAGCTGCCCGGCAATACATCCCTTTGAGCCGCCGGTGGAGAACTTCAGCGTCCTTCTCTGAAAACCGGAACCTTCCTCCTTCGACTTCTGAAGGACGATTCTGTAATAATGCGGTGCGCAGGTAGGCCGGACGAGCAGATCTTTTTCCCCTTTTTCCATCTGGTAATGCCACTCGAGGATGTTTTCGTAATCCTCCTTTGAAATGAGCTCGCTCATGATCTCTTCGCCCCTCCCGGTAGGAACGATCATGAACAGATACCATGCGGTAGCGCCGAGTTCTTTTGCCAGCGAGTAGACTTTCGGGATCTCTTCCTGGTTGCGCTTCGTAAAGGACGAGTTGATGATAAACTCTATGCCGTGCTCCCTGAAGAGTTTTGCAGCCCGTAAGGTACCGTCAAAGGCGCCTTTCTGACTCCTGAATTCGTCATGGACTGCATCCGAAGAACCGTCAAGGCTGAGAGACACTATCCTGATGCCGGAATCCTTTATCTTTCTGCATACTTCCCCGGTCACAAGGGTGCCGTTTGTCGCAAGACACATCCGCAGTCCCTTGTCTGTACCGTATCGGGCAATATCGAACACGTCATTTCTCATGAGCGGTTCCCCACCCGAGAGAACCATAACAGGTTTCGCATATTCTGCAATGTCATCAATGATCCTGCAAGCCTCTTCCGTGGAAAAATCGGGATGGGAATTTACCTCGAGTTCCGATGACGAACGGCAGTGCACACACCGCAGATTACATCTCCTCGTGATTTCCCACGCGATCCACTTCGGACTGAATTCCATGTAATGGGTCTCCTTGTTGTTATTTTATGCGAAATATTTCATGCCGGAGAATTGCGTATGCATGAGACACACGGAATTTTCCGCATGAAGGTATATGCATGATCAATGCTTTCGGGTTACCATAATCGCAGCCATTGTATTCATGAACGATGTTTGGATCTCCCATGAATCATATCACGGCTTCTGCCAGTTTTTCTGTCCATATGGCTTCCTCTATGGACCTCAGGAGCGGGTCAAAGGTCCGGGGGTCGAGCGCTGAAATCATTATCGCCTTGTATCTCATGGCGATATTCTTTGATTCTTCCCCGGCTATCCTGTCCGTTTTGTTGAAGACGAGAATTCTTTGCTTGTGTTCCAGATGCAGTTCCCCGAGGATATTCTCAACAGAAGTGATATGCTGTTCAAAGCGGGCATTTGACACATCCACAAGATGCAGGAGCAGATCGGCATCCTCGAGTTCTTCGAGAGTCGCGCTGAATGCGGCCATGAGGTCTTTCGGGATATCGCGGATGAATCCGACTGTATCAGTAACCAGAACATCTTTTTCCCTCGGGAAACGGAGCCTCCTGCTTGCCGTGTCGAGTGTTGCAAAAAGCTTGTCCTCAACAAACACTGAACTTTTCGTAAGAGAGTTCAGCAGAGTTGATTTGCCGGCATTCGTATAGCCGATTATCGAGACAATCGGAATGCCCGTTGCCACTCTCCTGTGTTTTCTCTGTTGTCTTGCCTTGGCCAGTGACTTGAGTTCACTCTCGAGAATGCCTATCCGGTCTCTTACGCGCCTTCTGTCAATTTCAAGTTTCATCTCACCTGGACCCCTCCCGCCGATGCCGCCCATAAGGCGTGACATTGCGGTACCTTTTCCTGTCAGCCTCGGAAGCCGGTATTTCAGCTGGGCAAGCTCCACCTGCACTTTTCCGTCACGACTGTGTGCGCGCCTGGCAAAAACATCCAGAATGAGCTGAGACCGGTCGATAACCTTCAGTTCTGTAAGTTCGCTGATCGCCATTACCTGGGAAGGACTCAGTTCCTGATCGAATATCAGCATCGTAGCTCCTTTGCTCAGTGCGTTGATTACAAGGTCTTTCATTTTGCCTTCACCCAAGAGATATCTCGGGTTGATTTTTTTCGGCCTCTGGCTGACAGCGTCCAGGACGAGTACATTGCTCGACCGTGCAAGTTCTTTCAGTTCTTCAAGAGAATCTTCCTGCGCATAGCGGGGGTCTGTCGATACACTGACGAGTATCGCCTTTTCACGCTTGTCATCCGGGCTGAAGACCCTGGACCTCTCCATCTCGTCTTCGAGCGAACGGATAAAACCAGAAAATACAAACTCAAATGTATGGAAATTCTGTGATTGAAGAAGCTCAAATTGTTTCGTGCCTTCCGGCAGCAGGTGCGCCACACAGATATTCCCCGGAAAGCCATCTCTGACGCCTATCGAAGCGATCAGGTCCAGCCTGAGCAGTGCGAGGTCTGCAAGGTCATCCTGGGTAAGGGGTTCTTCTTTTAAATGGGTATGAACGAGTCTGAGGCCTCGCAGTGCCTTTCTTCCAAGCGGATAGTCATCAAGTAAGGGTATGAGTATGCTTTTTGCATCTCCTACAATCACATGGGTGATATTGCCTGACCTGTTGATAAGAATACCGATCTGACGGTTTATTTCGGAGGAGAGTTCAGTGAGGTATCGGGCGAGCTCGGGAGTGATAAGGTCGCGGGATACTTTTCTCCTGTATATTCTTTCAAGGGAGTTGAGGTAAACAGTCTTGAGACCCGACAGATGTCCGTAAAGTGCTGGTATGTATATCCTCCGATCGTATTATGCTATATTGTATCATAAGGGAATAGTGAGAGTCGAACCGGAAAAATGCCCTGAAAAGGAGGTTTCTGATGAAAGTAATTGCCGAGTATACAATCAACGGCAGGATATTGCGTCTTGTTCAGGGGGATCTCACCGAACGCGATGTCGATGCGATTGTAAACGCTGCCAATACCTACCTGCAGCATGGCGGTGGAGTGGCAGGCGCAATTGTCAAAAAAGGGGGACAGGTTATTCAGGAAGAGAGCGATCAAATCGGCTATGTTCAGGTCGGCAGTGCTGCAATCACTTCTTCGGGCAGACTTCCAGCAAAATACGTTATACACGCCGTCGGACCACGAATGGGGGAAGGAGATGAGGACAAAAAATTGCAGAGCGCTGTTCTCAGCAGTCTGCTCCTCGCTGGTGAGAAGGATCTGAGGAGCATATCAATTCCTGCGATAAGCTCCGGTATCTTCGGGTTTCCGAAGGACAGATGTGCGAAGGTTCTGATTACGACGGCTGTCGGCTATCTCAGGGAACATTCGGAAAGCAGCCTCGAAGTGATCGAATTCTGCATTTATGATGACGTTACTATGGGATATTTCAGAGAGGAATTGAAAAAAATCGGCTAATTGTGCGCCAGAGGTTGAAAAAAAAACGATCTGACCTGTAAAATCTTACTCGTGTAGTGCCAGACAGCCTTAAAGAGGGGGAAAGAGTTGTGCATGACGTACTCGTAATCGGAGCCGGACCTGTCGGGAGTTATACGGCGTTTCTTCTTGCAAAGGAAGGTCTTGATGTTGCCATATTAGAAAAAAAATCAGTGATAGGACAGGATGTGAACTGTACAGGCATTGTGAGCGAAGCATGCCTCAGGAAACTAGATCTGGAGGAAGATGTCGTTTTGCGTGCTATTTGCTCCATAAGGGCTATTGCTCCGTCAGGGGATTACCTGAGATATCATTCGGCCGTTCCCATTGCCTATGTTGTTGACAGGAGTCTCTTCGACAGAGAAATAAACAAAATGGCGGTTACACAGGGTGCAATAACCTGTGTTGACACAGCGGTAAACTCAATACATATTACGGACAGCGCCTTTATCACAAAGACGACCTCTGAAGGGGTGCATCGGGAATTCAGGGCAAAGGCAGGGGTGATAGCGACCGGATTTGAATTGCATTCCCTTCCTCTTACATTCAGGAGACCGGCAAGTTTTTTATTCGGTGCACAGGCAGATGTGATAATGAGTGATCTCGATGACGTTGAAGTCTATTTCGGGGAGGGGATTGCCCCCGGTTCTTTCGGGTGGGTTGTTCCGACTAACAGCAAGTCAGCGAAAGTAGGAATTATTGTAAAGAAAAACCCCGTAGAGTTAATAAACAAATTTATGGAAACACCTTTTATCAGGAACAGGTTGAACACGAGAAAACGCGTAAAATGCAGCCCTGTTCCTATCACAAGAATCCCCAAGAGCTATGGTGAGAGGCTTGTGATAGTCGGTGAAGCCGCTGGTCAGGTAAAAGCTACCACGGGAGGAGGCATTTATTTCGGGCTGCTTGGTGCGGAGATTGCGGTGCAGACGATTATGAAGGCTTTCAGATGCGGTGATTACGGAGAAACAATATTTGCAGAATATGAAAAGGCCTGGAGAAAAAGGCTGGAGCCCGAACTGAAGGCAGGCAAAGTAATCCGGAATATTTTTTCGAGATTGTCGGATCACCATATCAATCTCCTGATCGACCTTGCCAAAAAGGATGGTATTCTGCCGGTGATACAAAATACGCATTTTGACTGGCACAAGGATATCGTGAATTATCTGATACGGCATTTAATCAACGCAAAGCTCTTCGGGAAAAAAGAGGTGCATTCCTGAAATAGTACGTCTTTCTTTATGAGAAAGAGGATATAAAAAAGGGGCAGGACTTTTCATCCTGCCCCTTTTTGCGCCTTTATCTCTTACTGAAGGAGTTTTCCGAACGGGTTCACGAAGATGAGGATCAGGACTACGACGAGTGCATAAATAGCAAGAGACTCAATCATTGCGAGACCGATGATTAGGGTTGTGGTGATTTTGCCGGATGCTCCGGGATTCCTTGCGACACCTTCGCAAGCACCACCTAAACCAGTTCCCATGCCGATACCGGTACCGAGAGCTGCGAGACCCATTCCAAGACCGCAACCAAGTGCAGCCAGGGCATAGTAGAAGACATTAGAGCTTTTACCGGTTGTGGCGGCAGCAGCTTCTTCTGCAAAGCAGAGAGGTGCCAGAATCCACATCAGTGAGAGGGTGAGAAGTAATACAGTCAATGCTTTCTTCATTATTCGCCTTCCTCCTTTCATAAAGATATTGAATTAATGTGCCTCTTCAACGGCACCACCGAAATAACATATGGTTAACAGGGTGAAGACAAGAGCCTGCACAACACTCACGAGCAGACCGAGCCCCAGAATCACCGTAGGGATAAACCAGGGAGAAATTATCGCAAGAACGAGAAGCAGTACGTGTTTGCCCGTCATGTTGCCAAAGAGCCGTACAGTCAAGGTCAGGGGACGTACACAGTGCCCGATAATCTCTATCGGGAACATTAAGATCATAAGGGGAATTCCCGCAAGGGTGCGGATAGGACCAAGGAACTGATTAATATACTTTACACCGTGTACCTTGATACCGAAATAGTGATACAGAAGAAACACGGGTATTGCCATGGACGCATTGGTATTTACATTGGCAGTTGCAGCGGTAAACCCGGGTACCAGCCCCATCAGATTACAGAATAATATGAAGAAGAATATTGTGCCAATGAAAGGAAACAGCTGTCTGCTGTAATGGTGGCCAATAGTATCATCGACCAATTTAAACACCTGTTCGACTATAAACTCAATAAAGTTCTGGATGCCTTTTGGAACCAGCTTCAGGGAACCTTTTACCATAAGCGCAAGGACAATCAGGATTATTGAAACGAGAAAGGCATGTGTTACATTGTGAGGTATTACCTCGGGCTTGATGATTGCATCCATTAATAGGACTTCTTCCATGTAAACCTCCTCTGAGGATTAAAATCGCAGTTATATTACATAACCTTATTTTGAAAAGTCAATAGGCTTAGAAAGAATCTTCCATATTATTTTTTTTCCAGTTTTTTCTTTACCGAGAGAGGGGAAATATTCGGGTCAAGAACATACGCTTCATCAAAATATTTTGCAGATTCAGCATGTTTTTTCATCTTGTAAAGTGCGTACCCGAGAAGGTAATACGCATACGGATCAGGTTTTTTCTCCACGTATTCCCTGAGATATGTGACAGCGGTCTTATAATCCTTCTGTAAATATGCTTCGACCGCCCTGTCATAGGGATTTTCCTCTGCAGCTGCGAATGCAGCGGACAGAAAACTGCCAAAAATCATAAGGACGAATACGGCCTGCAACATTTTCCTCATCATCTTTTTCATAGCTTACCCCCTAATCAAAATTCAGGTTTATTTCCTTTTCCTTTACCTTACGCACAGTTACGGCCGGAGCCATGAGTCTTGGCTCGGAACCTTCCCTGAAATACTCCTTTATGCCCGAGGAATCCTCTCTGGACAAAAGACCGGTTGCCGGATCGATAACCCGGCTTACAATACCCTCGGGGACGGAGAATTCTTCCGGATCTCCGGAGGAATAACTTTTCATATAAAATACCCAAACAGGAGATGCAGCGCGGGCACCGGTCTCCTGCGAACCCAAAGGTCTTGTGTCATCAAATCCTACCCACACAGCGGTTACGAGGTTCGTCGTGTAGCCCACAAACCATGCATCCCTGTACTCGTTGGTAGTCCCGGTTTTTCCCGCAACAGGCCTGCCGAGGGATTTTGCCCGCCAACCTGTGCCATTTTTCACCACATCCTCCATCAGTGAAGTTGTAAGGAAGGCGGTCTGGGGACTTATCGCCTCTTCGGCTTCAGGTTCATTGCTTTCGAGAATTCTTCCTCTTGAATCGGTGATATACTTGATCGCGATCGGGTTGATTTTCATGCCGCTGTTTGCGAATACACTATAGCACAAGGCAAGATCAAGCGGCGTGACACTCAGCGAACCCAGCGCAAGCGTCAGGTCTCTTGGCATATCTCCTTCGATGCCAATCCGCCGTGCAAAATCCATTATATTGTTAATACCGACAGCGTCAACAAGTTTTACCGTAACCACATTTCTCGAGTATGTCAACGCTTCCCTGAGCGTCGTGGGTCCATAAAATTTATGGTCCGCATTTGCAGGAGACCATTTCCCTCCGGGGCCGCCCGGATAAGTGACCGGTTCATCCATGATGATGCTTGCCGGAGTAAACCCCTTTTCGAGTGCTGCTGCGTAAATGATCGGCTTGAATGCGGACCCCGGCTGCCGCTTGGCATAGATGGCCCTGTTATAGTCACTCCTGACGAAATCGTATCCCCCGATCATTGCCCTGATGAAGCCGGTGTCTTGCTCCAATGAAACGAGTGCTCCTTCAACCTCTGGCTCCTGTTCCAAAGCAAGCTGAACATTGCTCCCGCGGATGCTTTTGATGCTTACCTTCACGATGTCGCCGGGTTTCAGTATCTTTGATAAGGTAAAGTCCTTAAGCACCTGACTCGAGCGTTTTCCCGGATCAATGACCTTTGCGGCCCATCTCGCGTCCTCAACGGACAGTTTTCCGATAATGCCCCGTGTCTTTATGATTGCCTCCCGTGGTGCGACCTTCAGGACGAGGCCGTTCGATATATCACCGGGGTTTGTGACCACGACAGAAGTCAGTTCCTTTGTTTTCAGTTCTTTTTCAATGTCAACGTCCTTCTTCTGTTCGACAGGACCACGCCAACCCCTTCTCTTGTCGAGTTCCCTGAGTCCCTGCTGTACCGCTCGTGAGGCAGCTGTCTGCGCATTTCTGTCAAGCGTTGTATATACCCTGAGGTCTCCTTTATAGACTTTTTCAATCCCGTATCTCTCCTCAAGGTATTTCTTTATGTAGTCAATAAAATAGTTGTTTGCCTCCATGCCCTTTCTCATGCTCGAAAGTGTTATCGGCTGTTTCATCGCCTGTTCTTTTTCAGACCGTTTAATATACCCTTCTTCTTCCAGGCGGTTCAGGACAATCCGCTGCCGATTTTTCGCCTTTGCAAGGTCATTAAACGGTGAATAAAAGGTCGGGGCCTTAATGAGGCCTGCAATCAGAGATGCTTCAATCAGCGTAATGTCCCTGACTGACTTGCCGAAATAAATCCTCGAGGCCATTTCAACGCCGTAAGCCCCGTGACCGAAATAGATCTTGTTCAGATACAGCTCGAGAATCTCTTTTTTTTCCAGATCTTTTTCGATTTTTATCGCAAGGACAGCTTCACGGAGTTTCCGCTTGAGAGTTTTTTCCGGGGTGAGAAACATGACTTTGGCGAGCTGCTGCGTAATCGTGCTGCCTCCCTCTTTCAGGCCGACATAGAGAATATCCTTGATAATCGCCCTTCCGATGGCGAGATAATCAATGCCTTTATGACGCCAGAACCTTGAATCCTCCACTGCAATAACGGAGTTGATCATGTGGTCAGGGATTTTGCCGATGGGAACGAATATTCCCTTTTCAGCCTTCAGTTCCCCGATCATCACATCATCATCTGCATAAATCTTCGTGCCTTCAGACGGTTTGTATTCTTTTATTTCCTCGAGAGACGGAAGTCCCATGCTGATGGCAAGATAGGTCCCGGCAGATATGCCTGCAAGGATGGATATTGCGGCAAGGATAATAATGATTTTGGATTTCATTACATCACCATTATACTCTTGATTGAAAAAAGCTGTCAAAATTGCCCGACTGCTGCTTCTGCATGAAGAAAAACATCTCCGTGCCGGTGACATCATCTGTGTGCGGAACGACTGCGACTGATGCCATTGACTTGAAACTGTTCATGAGGGTAATATTCTATTATGCATCGACATTCAGATTATGTTCCCCTCCACCTGCATACTGAATACAGCCTACTTGACGGAGCGATAAGAATAAAAGAGCTTGTCGATCAGGCGAATGTCTTCAGGATGCCCGCAGTTGCAATAACTGACCACGGCAATCTTTTCGGTGCGGTAGAATTTTACCGTTATGCCACAAAGGCAGGGATAAAACCAATCATCGGCTGTGAAGTCTATATCGCTCCCGGAAGCCGGTTCGAAAAGAGACAGGGGCATGACACGGAGGAGTCCTCGTTTCATCTCATTCTCCTTGCGAAGGACAACAGCGGATACAGGAATCTCGTTACGCTTGTTACCCGGGCGTATACCGAAGGGTTTTACTACCGACCGAGAATCGACCATGACCTTCTGGCGCAATACAGCGGCGGGCTGATAGGTCTTACTTCATGCATGAAGGGAGAGATTCCCTATTATGTACAGATGGGCATGATTGATCAGGCAAGGGAAAAGGCGCTTGCGTACAAGCATGTCCTCGGTCCGGATAACTTTTTTGTTGAGATTCAGGACAACGGCCTGCCCGAGCAGGATGAGCTGAACAGGAAGCTTGTAGAACTTGCAAAGGACCTCCATATCGGCATTGTGGCTACAAATGACTGCCACTACCTGCGAAGAGATGATGCCAAGGCACATGACATCCTGCTGTGCATTCAGACAGGAAAAACCGTGAATGATGCGAACCGGCTCCGTTTCAAGTCAGACGGATTCTATTTTAAATCACCTGAAGAAATGAAGCACGCCTTCAGGGACATACCTGAGGCGGTTACCAATACACGTGCGATCGCGGAGAGGTGCAATGTCGAGTTCAGTCTCGGGAAAAATTTGCTGCCGAAATATGAACTCGAAGACGGTCAGTTGCCGGATTCACTGTTGGGAAAACTTGCAGCGGAGGGACTAACGCACCGAATTGGGCATGAGCCGGAACCCCTGTACAGGGAAAGGCTCGCACGAGAACTCGACATTATAAAAAAGATGGACTATTCGTCCTACTTTCTCATAGTATGGGACTTTATCAGTTATGCAAAGAAATGGGGGATTCCGGTCGGGCCCGGGAGGGGCTCTGCAGCAGGCAGCCTTGTCTCGTACTGTCTGGGCATTACGGACATTGATCCCGTCAAATACAATCTGCTTTTCGAGCGTTTTCTCAATCCCGAAAGAATCAGCATGCCGGATATAGATGTTGATTTCTGCAAAGACAGGAGGCCGGAGGTTATTGCATATGTTGCGGAAAAATACGGGAAAGATCATGTAGCGCAGATCATTACCTTTGGTACCATGGCAGCAAAGGGGGCGATACGAGATGTCGGCAGGGCGCTTGATATCCCCTACGGAGATGTAGACAAGATCGCAAAGCTTATACCGAATACGGTGCATATCACTATTGAGGAAACCCTGAAAGCTGACCCGCAGCTGAGAACACTTTACGAAACAGACCTCCAGATCAAAGAGCTCCTTGATACCGCAATGCGGCTTGAAGGGCTGAGCAGACATGCATCCACTCATGCTGCAGGAGTTGTGATATCGCCTGCTCCGCTGACGGATTATACGCCGTTGTACCGGAACCCGGGGGACGGGAGTGTGATGACACAGTTTGACATGGGGTCTATAGAAAAGATAGGTCTGCTGAAGTTTGATTTCCTCGGTCTGAAGACTCTGACCGTTATCAACGAAACACTCAAATATATAAGAAACAACGGCAAGGAACTCTCTTTCAGGGATATCCCTTTTGACGACCGGAAGACCTATGAACTGTTAAGTTCAGGCAATACGACGGGCATCTTTCAGCTTGAAAGTTCCGGTATGAGGGATCTGCTTGTGAAGATATCGCCCAGCAGGTTTGAAGACCTTATCGCCATTGTTGCCCTGTACAGGCCGGGTCCCATGGGGAGCGGCATGATCGACGAATTTATCAGAAGGAAAAAAGGCCTGATACCGGTGAAATACGACCTGTCGCAGCTCAAGGAAATCCTGGATGAGACATACGGAGTTATCCTGTACCAGGAGCAGGTAATGAGGATCGCCAATAAACTTGCCAGTTTTACCATGGGACAGGCTGATATCCTGAGAAAGGCAATGGGCAAGAAAAGACCGGAAGAGATGGAAAAGCTGAAAGAAGCCTTTATCCGGGGTGCCAGTGAAGGAGGAATCTCGGAAAAAAAGGCGGTGAAGATTTTCGACCTCATGGCGTATTTTGCCGAATACGGCTTCAATAAATCGCATTCTGCTGCCTATGCGTATGTGGCTTACCAGACAGCCTACCTGAAAGCACATTATCCGGTGGAATTTATGGCAGCTACGCTCAGTGCGGATATGGATACCACCGACAAGATTGTCAAGCTGATAGCAGGATGCAGGGAAATGGGCATCACTATCCTTCCTCCTGACATTAATCTCTCGGGGAAGGAATTCATGGTGGTGGGAAATTCGATACGGTTCGGTCTCGAGGCAGTGAAAGGCGTAGGGGCGTCGGCCATCGAGATAATAATTGATACGAGAAGCAGAGACGGACTCTTCACCTCTGTTTCAGAATTCATGGGAAGGGTCGATCAGCGCAGGGTGAACAAAAAGGTGATCGAGAGTCTTATTAAGGCAGGCGCCTTTGATTCCCTTGGAACTACAAGATTGCAGGCGATGAACGTCATGAGTGCCGCGCTTAACGGAAGTTCGAGAGGGCATGCTGCGAGGGCGGCAGGCCAGCAGAGTATCTTCGGTGACTTTTCCGATGAGGAACCGGCTGTCACCGGGGAATGGAGTAAAGAGGAACTTCTGAAGGCTGAGAAAGAGGCGCTGGGTTTCTATATAACGGGGCATCCCTTAACGAGATACCGGAGGCAGCTCGAAAAGCTTGGCACAATCAGCATAGCGGAACTTGACGAAATTGAGGAGGATCAGGAAGTCAGAATAGGCGGAATCATAACGAATATCAAAAAAGTTCAGACCAAGTCAAAAGCCGGGATAATGGCCTATTGTTCCCTTGAAGATCCTACAGGAAAGGTTGAAATCATCGTTTTCCCTGACCTTTACAGAAGCAGCATTAATACTCTGCAAAAAGACATGCCGATAGTGATCAGGGGGACCCTCGACAAAACCGAAAAAGGGATGAAAATCGTATCCAGAGAAATTTCCGGTCTGGACGAGCTTGATGCACGATCGGGCGGCAAGGCAGAGATTACCCTGAAGATTCCCGAAGGGCAGTGTCCGAATCTTCAGATGCTGAGGTCGGTTCTGCTTTCGGGGGACAGCGGGAGATATCCCCTTTATTTCAGGATATGCCATCGCAATACCGAAACTCTCATAGCGACAGGGATAAAAATATCTGATGACAGCAGGCTGGTCAGCAGAATAGAAGAAATATCCGGCAAAGGGACGGTCATCTTTCAATGATCCGGTACTATCTGGAATTCGAGCGGCAAATTGAGGATCTGGAACTGAAGATAGAGGAACTCAGGCGACTGTCCGATGGAAAAGACATTGATATTTCGAGTGAAATCAAAAAACTCGAAAAAAAGGTGAGAGACCTTCGGTCAGAGATATTTTCTTCTCTGACACCCTGGCAAAAGACGCTTCTGGCACGGCATCCAGACAGGCCATATACGCTCGATTATATCAATATGATGACCAGCGACTTTATCGAGTTGCACGGTGACAGAAGGTTTTCTGACGACCCGGCAATAGTTGCAGGGATCGCAAAGTTAACCGATATCCCTGTCGTTCTTGTAGGGCATCAGAAAGGACGCGGAACAAACGAACGGATATTCCGCAATTTCGGGCAGCCGCATCCGGAGGGATACCGCAAGGCTCTCCGTGTGCTCAAACTTGCGGAAAGATTCAAAAGGCCGGTTGTTACGTTTATTGATACCCCGGGAGCATATCCAGGAATCGGTGCAGAAGAGCGTGGTCAGGCTGAAGCTATTGCCGTGAATCTCATGGAGATGTCGAGGCTCAGAACGCCCATCATCGCAGTAGTGATCGGGGAGGGAGGCAGTGGAGGGGCGCTCGCCCTAAGTGTTGCCGACAGACTCTTTATGCTGGAGCACGCGACCTACTCCGTTATTTCGCCGGAAGGCTGTGCAGCCATTCTCTGGAAAAGGAACGGAGACCTTGGGCCGGAGGATTTTTCTAAGGCCGCGGATGCGCTTAAACTGACTGCACAGGACTTGTTGAACTTTAAGATCATAGACGGAATTATCCCTGAGCCACTCGGAGGAGCGCACAGGGACCCTGAAGGGACAGCGAAGAGCATTTCTGAGTATATCATCGCTGCTGTTGAGGAACTGAAAACAAAAACTCCGGGAAAGCTTCTTGAGGAGAGATACCGGAGGTTCAGAAAAATAGGAAGTTTCTTGGAAGAGACCGGTTAGCCGTTCATCTGCGATAATCCGCCAACACCCCGCATCTTGTAGTATCTGCCCGACGCAAAAAGTTAAAAAAAGTTGACAAGAAAAATATAGCATATGCTATAGTAAACTATTGCGATTTTCAAGCGTATATGCTTGAAAGCATGCGACGTACATGTATAACCCTCTAATACTAAACAAAATTTATGCTGTTGAGGTGGAGAGATGCAAAAAATGTCGTTGGTTGTTCTGGATACCATCGGTCTCAAGTGTCCACAGCCAGTCTTGAAGGTTGCTGCAAAATCGCCGGAGATACGGGCCGGAGAAGTTCTTGAGGTGATAGGTGACTGTCCTACATTTGAAAGAGATATCCGTGCGTGGTGCAAGAGATTGAAAAAGACCTTGCTGTCGATCAATGATGAAGGGGCGGGCAGAATCAGATGCCAGATCCAGTTTTGAAACCCAGAAGGAAAAAGATACCGGATAAGGTGCTGTGCTGGGAATTCTTTCACTGTAATAAAACGGCATGCCCTGTCTATTTGACCGGAAATTTGAAATGCTGGCTGATCAGCGAGACTCTTTGCCGCGAGAGGACGCAGGGCAAGTTTCTTGAGAAGATAGAACTGTGCCTCGGCTGCAGGGTCTTTCATATGAATATGGATGTCCCTTCAATGAAAGAGACGATTAAAGTGGTAAGCAGGCAGTTCAGGCATTTCAGAAGGATGGTAGAGGAAAGAGACAAAGAACTCGAAAATATGAGCCTGGAGATGGCATTGGGATTATCGGAAGTCTTTGAAGCATTAAAAAAGATTTCCTCAGGAGACCCCTCGGTCAGAATGCACGATAATTCAGGGATAGAATTAATTTCAAAACTGAAACGCATGGTCAATATGACTGCCGGAGAAATCGGAGAGATTGTCGATCTCTCACACGAGTTTGCCATAGGTCTTGCAGAGCATTTCGAAGTGCTGCACAGGGTATCGCGGGGGGATTTGGAGACGAGGGTATCTGGCGGTTCAAAGGTGGAACTCCTTGAATCTCTCAAGGAAGTGACGAATGAGACTATTGAAAATATTTCACGGGAGATAGGAAAACGGGTCAGGGCGGAGAAAAGTCTGCAGCAGGAGAAGGGTATTATTGACTCGGCAATCAACAGCATGCCATGCATCTTTTGCCTTATGGACGGGATCCTCCGGCTGGTACGGTGGAACAGAAACTTTGAATCAGTGACCGGCTATTCAGCGGAGGAGATGCGAAAGATGCAGCCCGTGGATTTTGTTGATAAGGACGATAAAAAAGAGGTCGAGGAGAAACTCCGGGAGGTTGCTGTCAAAGGACAGACCACTGCCGAGATATATTTATTGGCAAAAGACGGCGTCAGGATCCCCTATATGTTAACGTTTCTCCGGTTTTCCTCCGGCGCAATGAATTACTTTGTCATGATAGGAATTGATATAACCGACAAAAAACTCACTGAAAACATGCTGAGGGAAAAGGAAGGCCGTGAGTCCCTCATTCTCAGTTCCCTCCCGATCGCATTTTATACCATGCAGCCTCCGGCTTTTTTCGGTACGATATGGGTGAGTGCACAGATAGACCGTATTACGGGTTTTCTCCCTGAAGCCTTTGTGAAAGATCCCTTGTTGCGGCTTTCGAGGATCCATCCCGATGACCGTGAGAGGGTTATAAAGAAATTTCAGTCAATAGGTGATGAGGGGAACGTTATTATCGAGTATCGCTGGCAATGTGCGGATGGATCATATAACTGGTTTTGCGACCAGGCAGGCCTGATCCTGGATGATAAGGGAAGGCCGCGTGAAATTGTCGGTGCCCTCGTCGATATAACAGAGCGCAAACATACAGAGGAAGCACTGCGTATTTTGTCTCTCGCGGATGAACTGACCCACCTGTACAACCGCAGGGGGTTTTTTACCTTTGCAGACCAGCAGCTGAAGATCGCAAACAGGATGAAGAAAAAGATACTGCTTCTTTTTGCAGACCTGGACGACCTTAAATGGATCAACGATAACTTTGGTCACCATGAAGGCGACCATGCACTGACAGAATTTGCCGGCATTCTCAGAAAAACCTTTCGCGAATCGGACTTTATTGCCCGTATCGGAGGCGATGAGTTTGTCGTACTTGCGGTTGAGACAGAGGACGCAAATGCAGAGACCCTTACCGCACGGCTGGTGGATAGTCTCAGGACATACAATCAGAACAGAACGCATGACTATCCCCTCTCTGTCAGCATCGGTGTATCCCGGTATGATCCCGAAGCCCCATGTTCTATTAAAGAACTCCTTGCGAAAGCTGACCGGCTCATGTACAAGCAGAAGAAAGAAAAAGCAAACTTTGCCGGTACAGATTAGTTAAGATAGTAGCAAGGCTCCCAGACGGGAAAATTGGTTATGGCTCAAGGGTATCAATAAATGCGTACAGATCTTTCCGGTGTCCCCCACAAACCTGGCGTGTATATGTTCAGGAATGAACGCCAGAAGGTTCTCTACGTTGGAAAGGCAAAAAATCTCAGAAAACGTCTCCGCAGTTATTTCCAGAAAACCCCTGCACGTGATTCGCGGAAGAATTCTATGATGCAGGAGGTTCGCGACCTCAGCTATATAGTTACCGGGAATGAGCTCGAGGCATTTATTCTTGAAGCGAATCTCATCAAGCAGCATAAACCCAGGTTTAACATAATTCTGAGGGATGACAAAAACTATCCTTATCTGAAGCTGACCGTCAATGAAAAGTGGCCGAGGCTTGAGGTTGTAAGAAAAATAGCCCGTGACGGGGCACTGTATTTCGGCCCATATATACCGGCAGGCTCAATGTGGGAAACACTTTCCTTCATCAGGAGGAATTTTCAGATAAGGGATTGTCGTTTTCCGCTTGATAAGCCGATGAGGCCATGCATCCAGCACCAGATGGGAAGATGTCATGCACCCTGTACGGGAAATATCAGCGAAGAGGAGTATGCAAAACTCACGGAAGAGGTAAAACTTTTCCTGAGAGGAGAAAAAAAGGATCTGGTTGACGGGCTCAGACAGAGGATGACCAGACTCGCAGAAGAACAGAACTTCGAAGAGGCTGCAAAAATAAGGGACAGGATACGTGCGATCGAAAAGGCATGGGAAACGCAGAAGATTGTTGCTCCGGAACTTGGGGATATGGACGTGATAGGACATTACCGTGAAGGCGGCGATGTATCGTTTAACGTCTTTATTATAAGGAACGGTATCATGATCGGATCAAGGGAGTTTTTTTTGAAGGGCACTGAGGATTTTTCGGAAAAAGAGATTATGCGTACCTTTCTCATGCAGTTCTATGCGAAAGAAATGATCCCTCCGCCGGAAATCGTGACACGCGTCATCCCGGCTGAATCAAAATCACTTGCTGCATGGCTGAGCCAGCGCAGAGGAATGAAGGTCAGGATAACCTCTCCGGGGTACGGAAAGAAAAAAAAGCTTGTCGGAATGTCTTCCGATAATGCGGGTTTTATGCACAAGGCAAGGCAGGAAAAAAACACAGAAGCAGTACTGCATGATCTTGCGGGGAGACTTGGGATTTCGGAAACCCCTGACGATATCGGGGCGTTCGATGTATCGAACATTTCAGGGGATGAAGCTGTGGGAGCATATGTTGTATGGTCAGGAGGGGATTTCCAGAAAGAGAGATACCGGAAGCTGAAGATAAAAACAGTCAGGGGAATTGATGACTATGCGATGATGGAAGAAATCATCGGGAGAATCACGGACAACCTGAAAGGCGATCTGCCCGACATGATTCTTGTTGACGGGGGAAAAGGACACCTCGAAGTTGCCAGAAGGGTTCTCAGCAGATATGCCCCTTCCCGGAACAAGGCGGCAGAAATGGTTGCCGTAGCCAAAAACCCCGACAGGGCGTACCTTGCAGGATATGATGAACCGGTCAGTCTCGAGGATGGGAAACCGTCATCTCTTCTCCTGAAGAGCATTCGTGATGAGGCGCACAGATTTGCTGTCGGTTTTCACAGAAAACTGAGGGAGAAAGGGCTTCTGCAATCCCCGCTTGAAAAGATACGGGGAATCGGCAGCAAGCGGAGGCTTGAACTTTTAAGGGTTTTTGGTAGTATAGAAGGTATCAGGCAGGCTTCTGCTGAAGACATCGCAAAGCTGAGGGGTTTTCACCAAAAACTTGCAGAGGACCTTCTGGATGAATTGAGAAGGAGAAGATGAAAAAAACTGCAGTACTTGTTTTGCTCTTTCTGCTGGTTCCGGCATATCCAGTATCAGCGTATACCGTATATCTCAATAACGGATCGGTAATCACGGGTGTCAGCTCATATGCAGAGCAGGGAGAAAAGGTCATCATTAATTTTGATGCAGGTTCCGTAACGATCCTGAAAGGGGATATCGCAAGAATCGAAGGAAAGGAACTGACCGGAAAGATTACCGGTGTAGACGAGGAGCCGGAAAAACTGCAGCAAAGGGAGACCGATGAACGCACGGGAACATCATATCAAAGACCTCAGTCAGTGGATGAAAAAAGTGCAAAAAAAAACACTCTGCTGAATAAACTGGATTCGGTTATCAATGATATAAAGGCTGTAAACGAGGAGGAGTCAAAGCTGGTTGCAGAGATAAACGAACGGCAGGGAAAGTCGTCCATTTATAATATCATTCAGCTCAAGCAGATGGAAAAGGATCTGGAACCGCTCTGGAGAAACCTTCGGGATGTGCAGCAGAAGAAATCAGAACTTGTGCAGAGGAGATACGACATCGAAGCTGAACTTAACTCGCTCCAGTAGACACTGCCTGCTTTCAGGGCAGGACATGACAACAGGTATACCGAAAAGCTCGTGAGACTTGCGCATTTCCGGAGCAGGGAATGCGGGACCTTTCCACGTGCTGTGCATGCCTGATGATACGGGTGCATCGATCCGTGAAAGGCTTTTTTCAGGAGGATTATGAATATTTATATTTCTGGCTCACTCGCGTATGACAGGATCATGAATTTCCCCGGAAAATTTTCTGATTACATTCTTCCGGACAAGATTCACATCCTTAACGTCTGTTTCAACGTCAACGGGATGTCAGAAAAATTCGGTGGGACCGCAGGAAATGTCGCCTACTCGTTGAGCCTCATGGAGGAGAAGCCCCGCGTGATTGCAACAATCGGAAAGGATTACCGGAATTATTTTGAATGGTTGAAAGAAAACAATATTCCTCTTGACGGGATAAAGATCATTGAAGAAGAGTTTACTGCAGGAGCATATATTACGACTGATATGTCAGACAATCAGATCACGGGTTTCAATCCCGGAGCCATGAAGTACCCTTCTGGGTACCGCTTCAACAATGTGGATTCCGGTGACAGTGTAGTCCTGATAGCTCCCGGCAATCTTCAGGACATGACCGGGTATGCAGAGGTCTGCAGGCAAAAGGGAATCGCCTTCATCTGCGACCCCGGACAATCACTCTCGAAGTGGGAAGGACAGGCTCTCAGGGATTGGCTGGACGGATCGATGATGCTGATATCGAATGATTATGAGCTGGAAGTGATAATGAAAATAACCGGACTGGACAAGAAAGCGCTTCTGGGTCTTGCCGGAATAATAATCACCACCCTTGGAGAAAAAGGTTCGCTCATTAGCACCGGCAACTATGATGAAGCAGTTCCTGCTGTGCGGGTTACAGAGGTTGTTGACCCGACCGGAGCAGGGGACGCATACCGGGCAGGACTTATAAAAGGGATTGCGTTGAAAAAGGATATCGCTGTTTCGGCACGGATGGGAGCTGTGGCAGCTACATATGCGATAGAGAAATACGGCACCCAGGAACATCGTTTTACCTGCGATGATTTCATCGGAAGATACAGGAGCAATTTCGGAGAGCTCTAACAGGAGTTTATCTTTTCTGTCAACTATACTGGGAAGTAATTCTCAAGAGATGTCACTATGATCAATGAGGCCGCAGTTAGGGCATACCTTTTCCAGATATTTTCGGATGTGATGCATATGGAGGTTTCCAAGCTCGGATCAGGTGTCCAGGGGTCCGGGTTTCTCATAGAGATGCAAACGTCTTCAGGCATACGGTCGTATGTGGTAAAAACACTCATCCCGGAAGGACTTGGGCATGATTATCCTTCGGACAGGGCAGCTGTTTTTCTGCTTGACCTCGATGAGTACAAGAATCTTCCGGGGCATGTGAGGGCGGTTGATGTGCTGTCAGAGATGGAGGACGGTTCCATAAAATCCATCGGCGGAGGAAAGGAATATTATCTTTTGATGGAACGGGCAGAAGGGGCACATTATTTTCATGACCTTGCCGCGTATGCAAACAAGACGCACCTTGGAGACAGAGATAGACAAAGGATACACGCGATGGCCTCGTATCTGGCCGGAATTCATGCGGTAAAAAAAGATTCAAGGGCCCTTTATTGGAGAAAGCTGAGGGACACAGTCGGACATGGAGAGTGTCTGATGGGGGTATTTGACACCTATCCTGACGGAACCCTGACATATGAAGACATGGCTGATGTCATAAAAAAATCGGTAGACTGGTATGCGAGACTGAAACCGAAATATGCAAGGCTCTCACAGATACACGGGGATTTCCATCCCGGCAATATATGGTTTAAAGAAGCATATGGATCGCCTCTCACGCCCGGTGCAGAAAAGACTGGTGATACTGAATTCGTTCTTCTTGACAGAAGCAGGGGGCCGTGGGGTGAACCGGCGGATGATGTAACTGCACTCACGATAAATTATATTTTCTTCTCTATAAAACAGTATGGCGATATAAGAGGAGCGTATCTTGAAGGGTTGGAGTTTTTTCTTGATGAATATATAAAGGAATCCGGAGATACGGATATGCCCGGAATTGTCGCGCCCTTTTTTGCCTTCCGCGGCGCCGTTGTCGCAAACCCCGTCTTCTATCCTGAGATTACACCAGAACAACGGACACGCATCTTCAGATTTGTCCACAGTGTACTTGATACCGAAAGATTTAAGATCGAAAACGTTAATGATTATCTGAAGTAACGTGGGAATCCGTGTTTCCTGCTTTTCCTGATCCGGAAGCGGGAACTGAAACTTTTTCTCCGTATGTGCACACTTTGACCGAGTACATTGTATAATAGGAGCCTGATGGATAACCAGTCCCCAAGAGAACGCAGGCAATTCAGGAGATACCCTTTCAGGGAAGATGTGCTGATTGACGGGATAATGCAGGCTTCGAGCATTGATATCAGTGAAGGCGGCATGTATCTCTGTGCAGTACAGCAATTCAATCAGGGAGATGCAATTGACGTAACAATACCCTTCAGAGGAGAGAAAATAAAAGTTAAGGCAAGGGTTCAGTATTTTCAGGCGGGTATCGGGATGGGTGTCATGTTTATCGAATTGACCGAAGAGCAGAAGGCAAAGCTCCGGGGATTAATTGAGAGTATCACCGCAGAACCGGACACGATAAAAATCGAAAAAAAGATCCTTCTGATTGAAGATAACGAAAAACTGCGGAGCCAGCTGAAGAGCAGGCTTTCGTCGGAAGGATTCACTGTGAAAGAGGCATCTGACGGTATAGACGCGATGAGGAGCCTTGCTGAATTTTCTCCCGACCTCATAATCCTTGACTTGTTCATGGAAAAAATGGATGGGTTCAAAGTGCTTTCCATATTGAAATTGCACCCGATCTGGAAGGATTTGCCGGTGATTGTCTGTTCGGGGCGCGGTACAGACGATGTCATCCGGAAGGTTATTGACGCGGGTGCGGATGAGTTTCTCAATAAAATGGTAACATCACCCACGAAGTTAATTCAAGTCACTAAGGCTGTTTTACAGAGGAAACCGAAAGACTAAAGTGCCCCCCTGTACTGATTGATCAAAAAATCAGTGAATTATTCGACTACCACAGATTACTCATGAAACGTGGAATAGCAGAAGAGATGCAGTATCATCGCTCATTCTCGGTCTGCGTTGCAGACCTCCGAGGTACAGAGTGTTCTTCGCTTTAAGGCATCGAACACTCTGTAAATCCGCGCTGATACCGCATCTCTTCTGCATTGAGTAAAAAATTTATGAATAATACAGGCTAAGGCGAAAAACGTATGTATTTGTTCCAGCAGCTGAAAAGCTCTCCTGTTGCAATGACGTCACCGACGCAGTATTTGGCGATATCAAGACATCGTCCTGCCTTGTAGAGATCTTTTATCTCATATCCGGTGATGCCGCTTTCCTTCGGGCTTTTTATGCCAAAGGCCCTGCACCACATATCGAGACTGAACCTTCTGCGGAAAGAACCATAGAATGTAAGCTGGTCAAGAAGATCTATGTGTGCATCATTGTATCTCCCCGGCATCAAATCTTTTGTAGGTTTGATACTGTGTACGGCAGAGCGAATCAGGATAAAAGGACAGTCAAACCCCCTGCCATTGAATGTTATGATCTGATGATATTTTCTTACGATCTTCCAGAATTTCTCGAGGATATCCTTTTCTGTTCCTGTTTCATAGACAATGTTATCTTCTTCAAAGGGGAGGAGCGGCGCACCGGTAGTCTGAAAAAACGCATACCCTTTCTGCAGGTCAGGGTCAAATAGCCCTATCGTAACTATTTCAGCTGTCAGCGGATACAAAGAGAGACGGTTCCTGATCTCTTCCTTCTCTTCTTCGGTCCCGGCATTCTTCATGAGGTATTCCTGTACAGGTATCTCGAGAGATTCGAAATCCTTCCCGACGGTCTCAATGTCGAAGATTATCCTGGACATAGTGATACCTATTATAACTATCCCTGTTTCTGAGTTTCCAGAAAAAAGTCCCAAAAACAGGATAGTTCACATAAGTGGATTCAGGAAATCCGGAAAAATTTCCCAAAACATCAAGAGTATCCTCATATAAGAAACTTTGACGCTTTCGCTGTCAGAAAACTTGCTGACATTATTCAAAAAAATCATCTGGCACAGATAATGCTTAAAAATAGTGAGCGCCTGAATTGTATACCGAAAAACCTAATTCTCATAAGAGGAGGTATACATGAAAAAACAAATGATTATCTGTACAATGCTGTTTTTGCTGCTGTGCTTTGGTGTTCCTGCACATGCCGATATTCTCGGAACAGCCCGTCTCAGTCTCATGCAGGGAGAAGTCCTTGTGCTTACCCAAGATACGGGAGATGAATGGATTGCTGCCTCAATCAATATGCCGTTAATGCCAGGGGACAGATTGTGGGTTCCTGAAGGAAGCAGGGCGGAAATCCAGTTTGACGGCGGCACGTATCTGCGCGCTGACAGCTTTACCGAAGTCGGTATTACCGGCATAAGGAGGGACAGAAGCGGGATCGTGATACAGGTGGCAATTCCCCAGGGAAAGATCTATGTGAGATACAGGGACTCCTCGGGAAGCAATACGGTATTCCAGGCGGATACCCCATTGGTATCCGTTATGGCATACAGGTCATCGAAATTCGGAATTGATGTATACGAAAACGGCTATACCGAAGTTTCTTCGCTGGATGGAACCGTATTTGTAGAAAGCAAAAACGGTAATACAAGGCTAAGCGAAGGGCATATGCTTGCCGTTGGAGAGAACAGCTATGCACAGCTTTCTCCTTTACGGCCGAAGGATGACTGGGCAAGGTGGAACAGTACACGGGATACCAGGTTTGCGCGCGCTGTCAGTTCACGATATCTTCCTCCGGAGCTCGGTATCTACAGCTGTGATTTTGATGACCATGGCCGATGGACGTATATATCGCATTATGGATATGTGTGGGCTCCCTCTGTTGTTGTGACAAACTGGTCTCCATATAGGTCAGGACGGTGGGTATGGCGTCATGGGGAATACGTCTGGATATCGTATGAACCATGGGGCTGGGTTCCCTATCATTACGGGAGATGGGCATTCAGGACAGGAACTGGATGGTTTTGGGTACCTCCTCCTGCGAATGCAGTAGTATGGACCCCCGGCCTCGTTGCCTGGATCTACACCCCGACATACGTCTCCTGGGTTCCTCTTGCCCCGGGGGAGATATACTACGGATACGGCAATTATGGTCCGCACAGCGTCAACCTGACAAAGGTCAATATCAAGAACGTGAATATCACAAACATCTACGTGAACGCAAGAGTGAAAAACGCGGTAACTGTTGTCAGCAGGGACACCTTCGTTACAGGAAAGAAGGTCAAGGTTATCAATGCCCCTGATAATCCTTTTCTTGCCGGAATCAGGGGATTTCCCGGCAGACCTGACATTAAGCCGGTCAGGATAAGTGTCATGCCATATCCGGAACGGTCAGTGCCCGCAAAAATTTTGCCGGCACGGAAACTGACGGAAAAAGTCTGGGGATATGGAATGCATAAAAGGCCTGTTGCGATACAAGAGAATACCTCGGTATTCAAGAGGGGCAGCCCTGCGGTTCCGATGAAGATCGTGAAGACCAAGCGTCCAAAACAAATTGTTCCTCAGAAAAAGACGGGCACTGAGAGATCTGCTGTCAGAACAGATATGCCCGGGAATCTGGGCCAGATGCAGAAAGGAAGAAACGGAAGTGCATATGATCAGAAGGGAGTGCCGGAAATACCTGTGGTGAAAAGGCAGATTCCGGAAAGGCCGGAGAAAGTGCCGAAAAAGCAGACAGGCAATGCAGCAACACAGGCACATGAACCAGGGAGTGTAATGGAACAGAAGCGAACAGCCGAACGACCGAAGTCTGCTCCAAAAGAAAGAACCGGGAACCCGTCATTACGGCAGCAAGAGCTGCGTACTCCCGGGATGCAGGGTGCTGTGCAGGAAAAGCGGAAAAGCGTACAAAAGGAACACATCGGCAGGCTGCCGGCAGGACAAGAGAAACGGGAGAAGCTGCAGGCGCAGATGAAGACCCGGGAACACGCAAAAACAGTACGGGGAGGAAGGACGATGCCGCAATCTGTACAGCAGGGAGGAATGGGACTGCAGCTCCAGAAGAAGCCAAAAGAAACGCCTTCTGGTAGTTCAGCCAGAGACGGAGGCGGATATTTTTCTCACGGGAAAGGACAGGGCACAGAAGAAGAGAAGACGGTGGAGAATCTTTTCAAACCAGGGAAGAATACGGCCAATTTTCTTCCTCGGTGAGAGACACTCGTACGGAATAAAAGGTATTGTGATAACGTGAAAACGCATAGTAAAAACCATGTGCACGGGGTATCATCCCCCGTGCATATCTGCAGCCCCTTTGCCTGCATACCATGCAGGCATGCAGCTATTCCAGTATGAGATCTTCAAGCCTCAGCCTTTTCCTCGGTCGAGGAGACTCATCCGGGTATCCCAGCGGGAGCAGGGCTACAACAAATATATTCTCGTCCCAGCCAAAAATATCACGAATCTTCTGTTCGTCGATCAGCCGGACCCAGCAACTGCCAAGACCGAAGTCAAGTGCCCTCAGAACCATGTGTTCAACCGCAATGGCAACATTGAAAGCAATCCTGGACCCAAGCTGTTCTTTGCTCATGAGGTTCAACTGGGAATCCATCTGTTCTGCCCGGCTGAGGAGTATTTTGATAATTCTGTTCTGGACGGCACCTGTTCTGCCGAGATCCTGGATTCCCGACACCATGCCTTCCAGATAGCCTCTTATATCAGCGCAGCATACAAATACTGCCGGAGCATTTGCGATAAACATCTGTCCGAAAGCTGCTTCAGACAGAGCTGTTTTGGTATTGCTGTCAGTGACAATTTTGAATCGCCATGGCTGGGCATTACATCCTGACGGAGCAAGTCGCGCAGCATCGAGGACAGCCGTTATGCATTCATCGGGTACAGAATCAGGCTTGAATCTTCTGATGCTTCGTCTTCTCTCTATTGCATCTTTCGTCAGCAGCATGACCGTGTGAGTTTTTCGATATCCACGGAAACGGGGAGGCCTGCACTCACTGTCCGAATCCGCTATGAGGCTTTTGGCAGTTCCCTGAAGACGTTCCAGGTCTTCAGCAGGTCGATAGCCCTTTGCAGCTGAATATCCTCTTTCTCGTCAATCTCGATAGGTATCATTTCATCAGACCCTTCCTGAACGTCTTCGAAATCAAGCTGACCATTTTTCAGATGCCTTTCGAGATCTTTTTCTCTAATGACGGGCCGCCCTTTTTCCCCTTCCTTTAATTCCTGTTTCACCATGATATCGGGTGTAATGCCGGTTGTCTGTATGGAAATGCCTTTGGGTGTGTAATACCGGGCTGTCGTTAGCCTGAGCGCTGAGCCGTCGGCAAGCGGGACCACTGACTGGACGGATCCCTTGCCGAACGTCTGGGAACCGATCAGCACAGCCCTGTTCCAGTCTTTCAGCGCACCGGCAACGATCTCGGAAGCGCTTGCACTGCCCTGATTGACCAGTATTACCATGGGTAACTGGGTGTTTGCATTGTTTTTTCCGCTCCGATACTCAACCTTTTCACCTTTTTTGTCTTTCATGTAGACCACCAGTTTATCCGAAGGCAGGAACTGGCTTGAGACGTCAACAGCGCTGTTCAAAAGTCCCCCCGGATTGTTCCTCAGGTCAAGAATAAGAGAGCTGATCTTCTGTTTTACAAGAGATTGCATTGCATTCGAAAGATCAGACGAGGTCTGTTCCTGAAACTGAATTATCTTTACATACCCGATGGTATCTTCGATAACCTTCGATTTCACGCTCTTGATCTTGATTATCTGTCTCAAGATAGTGAAGTCTTTCGTTTCTTTCCAGCCTTCTCTCAGTATAGTGATCTTGACCGATGTTGAAGGAGCGCCTCTCATCCTGCTGACGGCATCCTGAAGACTCATGTCCTTCGTGAATTCGTCATTGATCTTTATGATTTTATCAGCGGCCTTGATTCCTACCTTGTATGCAGGGGTATCTTCTATCGGTGCGATAACCGTCAGCATGCCTTCTTTTATTCCTATCTGTATTCCAATTCCTCCGAATTCGCCTTTCGTATCAACCTGCATCTCCTTGAACTGTTCTGGAGTCATAAAGGCAGAATGAGGATCGAGAGAATTCACCATTCCTTTAATAGCGCCGTAAATCAGGTCTTTTGGTTTGCTATCCTCGACGTAATTTTTCCTTACCAGTGAAAGTGCCTCTGAAAATACCTTGAGCTCTTCATATCCTTCGACCTCAGCCTGTACACTGGTCAGTGTCCACCTTCCGATGAAGATGCCTGCTGAGGCGACAAATAGTATAAGAAAAACCGTCAGGAGCGGTTTCTTGTCAAACATCCTTTTTCCCATGCGTTTCATCCTCCAAAGCGTTATCGTCTCTGCAGCCACTGTAACGGGTCAAGTGGTTTGCCTTTATACCGGATTTCAAAATACAGGCCGTCGGAATTCACGATGCCGGAATTGCCTACACGTCCTATGACATGCATTTCCTTTATTATATCTCCTACGTTTGCAAAAATCTCTGATAAACTTCCGTATAGGGAATGATACCCGTCTCCATGGTTAAGAATCACGAGCTGGCCGTACCCCTTGAACCATTCTGCGAAAACCACCTTGCCGCCATGCACGGATCGGGCCATTGCGTCTGGTGTCGCTTCAATAAAAGTGCCGCTCCTGAATATAGGGGTATTGAACTGAGGGTCTTTCTGAGAACCGTAACGGACGACTATCCTGCCGTCCACCGGCCAGGGGAGCTTCCCCTTGAGGGTTGAGAAGTTTTTGTCAGAGAGGATCTCCCTGCGTTCCCGTTCAGCCCTTTCTGATTCCCTGATGATTTCAAGGAGCTTTTTTGATGCCTGCTCCATCTCTTTCAGCATCTTTGTATAGGAAGATTTTTCTTTTTTCACTGAAACAAGCAATATTTCTCTGTCCTCTTTTTTTTCTGCAAGGGATTGTTCCTCAGCGCTGACTTTTTCCCGGTTTCTGGAGAGTTCTTTTTTCAGGGTTACAAGTTTCTTTTCCTGTATGGTGAGATTCTCCAGATTCGCTTTGTAATCGTTCAATACTCTGTTTTCGCTGGTTGCAATAAACTGCAGATACTTGATATTCCTCATGACTTGAGAGATGTCCTCGGCACTCATGAACAGCATCATGGTGTCTGTGTAATTGCCGTATTTGTGAATGGACCTTATTTTCTGCTTGATCCACTCCCTGTGACTCTCGATTTTTCTTTTCTTCTCCGCAATTTCGCTCTCTACCCTGGCAATCTGGGACTCGGTTGCCTGAAGGCGTTTTCTGTATTTTCTGAGATCCGACTCAACTATCTTAAGCTGCTTGTTGATATTTTCTATCTCTGAGAGGACCGATGATTCTTTTTTCCTGGTCTGCTCGATTTTTCTCTTTTGTGAACGGATCTCTTTCTGTATCTGTTTGTATTCCTCCTGGGGTGTTTCGGCCAGAGAGCAGTGAGACGCCGGAAGGAGAAAGGGGAAGAGGAATACCATGCAGTATGCAGAACACAGTATCAGCAGGGCGTGAAATTTTATTGCTCCCGCATACCGTATCCGCCTGTTTTTTCCTACGGAAAATCCCTTTTGTGTGCTGAAAAGGTAGCTAATATCTGATCCTCCCGATAGCTATTGCAGATCCGGTTATTCCGAGAAAAAGCCCTGCCGGGATAAGGACGAAGGAGGCTTCGACCGGAAAATGTACCATCTTGAATATGGGAAAAGAAAGGCTCAGATTGAGCACAACAAAATAATACAATGCGAGCATGCCGATGAAACTCAGAAAACCGCCTGCCATGCCTATTACAGCGCCCTCTATGATAAACGGCGCCCTGATGAAACCCTTTGTCGCTCCGAGGAGCTTATAGGTTTCAATTTCAGTGTTTTTCCTGAAAAAAAGAATTTTCACGGTGCTGTAGCAGACGAATATCATCCCGGCAGCCATAATCACCACGACGATCATCCCCGCAGTTTTGATCCCCATCCTGAGCGAGTAGATAGATGCAAGAAATCTCTCCCCGTATTCTATTTCCTGGATTCCCCTGAAATCACGCAACTTTTCAGTCAATCGCCTTATATTCTCAGGCCCCACCGCATCTGGCTTCAGCTTTATCTCTATTGTGTCGGGGAGGGGGTTTTCGCCGATTCCGCCGAGGATTATTTCAGCGTCTTTCAGTGTTGACTTGAGTTCTCTCAGTGCTTCATCTTTTGGAATAAGACTTGCCTTTATCACGGAGGGGTCTTTTTGTGCAGCACTGACAATGCTGTCGGTCTCCTCCTTTGACAGGTTATCCCTGAGATAGAGCATCACGGAAAATTTTTCCGGTAGTTTCCTGGTTATCATTTCAACATTGTAGACGGAAAGAACCGTAAGCGCGGTGAACAGGAGGCCTGCTGCGATCGTCAGGATCGACAGAAGGTTGATCCACTTTTCATGGAGGATACTCTGAAGCGCCATTCTGAAAGCATAAGGAGCAGCCATTCAGCAGATCTCCTCTCCGGCAAAATTGCCGAAATCCAGCTTAAAGACCCGTTTCCCGCTGTTTCTGAAAAGCTCCTGATTGTGTGTGGCGATAAGTATTGTAGCTCCCCGTGCGTTGATGTCCTTGAATGTTTTCATGATTCCGGCGGATGTATCCGGGTCGACATTCCCTGTCGGTTCGTCAGCGAGGATGATCATTGGTTCAGAGACTATCGCTCGCGCAATCGCGATCCTTTGCTGTTCACCCCCCGAGAGTGTCGGAGGGTAACTTTCAGTTTTATGACGCAGATTTACCATCTTGAGAGAATCGAAAACCCGTGCTTTTATCTCTCTTTCGTCCATGCGTCGTATTCTCAGGGCAAGGGCTACATTCTCAAAAATATTCTTGTTCTTGAGGAGTCTGAAATCCTGAAATACCACGCCGATTTGCCTTCTCAGCTCCGGGATCCTCGACTCCCTGAGCCTGTCGACATCCCATTCTGAAACCCTGACACTTCCCTCATCGGGTTTTTCCGCCATGTAAATAAGTTTCAGGAGAGTGGATTTGCCTGACCCGCTTGGTCCGGTAATGAAGACCATTTCGCCTTTTTCGACAGAAAAGGTTACTTTCCTTAATGCGGTATGATTTTCATAGTGTTTTGATACGTCTTCGAAATGTATCATCTCATCAAAGAAGAATGAAATACAGCCAAAAAAAGGTTACCTAAAATTGCGTCAGAACCTGAACCTGTCATTTTCCAAGCGCCTTGCGGACAGTTTCGGCTATATTTTCGGGAGTCAGCCCGTAATGCGTCAATAGTTCTTCTGATTTCCCCGAACATCCGAAGTCATCCCTTATGCCGATCCTGACAACGGTTGAAGGACGGGTTTCAGAGAGAAATTCGCTTACCGCGCTTCCCAGTCCTCCTATGATGGAATGCTCTTCTGCGGTAATCAGCACTCTGCTTTTTTCCGCGGCTTTCAGCAATACATCGGCATCGAGGGGTTTTACCGTGGACATGTTGATCACTCCGGCATCGATATTTTCCTCTTGCAGCTTTGCTGCCGCGTTAAGGGCCATTCCTACCATGATTCCCATGGCTACGATGTTCACATCCTTTCCGATATGAAACGCGTGAGCTTTCCCAATATTGAAAACATAGTCATCCGGCATGACCAAGGGAATTTTTGCCCTTCCGAGCCTTACATACACCGGCCCTTTGTACTCTGCGATAGTATTGATCACCTGCCTGGTCTCATTGCCGTCTGCAGGCACAATGACAGTCATATTGGGGAGCACCCTCATGAGGGCCACGTCTTCAATCGCCTGATGGGATGCTCCGTCCTCACCTACGGTAATCCCGCTATGAGTGGCTACCAGTTTGACATTGAGGTTGGAATAACAGACAGTCTGCCGTATCTGTTCCCATGCTCGACCGGTTTGAAATACCGCAAATGTTGAAGCAAAAGGCAATTTCCCTGCGAGAGAAAGTCCGCCTGCAGTGCCGATCATATCCTGTTCAGAAACGCCAAGATTGAAGAACCGTTCAGGAAACGCCTTGGCAAATTTCCCGGTTTTTGTCGATCCGGAAAGGTCTGCATCCAGGACAACCAGATCGTTTCTTTTATTACCGAGTTCAAGCAGTGCTGCTCCATAGGCATCTCTTGTGGCCACCTGTTTCCTTCCAGCAGTCTGTACGGCATGCGCTGTTGTCTGTGCCCTTTCTCCCATTAGTTCTCCAGCTCCTTTATTGCCATTTCGAGTTCCTCAGATGTTGGTGCGATCCCGTGGTATTCAACTTTTCCTTCAAAGAAGGATACCCCTTTCCCTTTTATCGTACGTGCAACTATCATGGTCGGTTTGTGCTTCACTGCCTCTGCGCTGTTCAGCGCGTCAACGATTGCCTTCATGTCATGTCCGTTGATGTCCATGACGTTCCAGCCGAAAGATTCCCATTTGCTTACAATCGGCTCGATGTGCATTACGTCGCAGCAGTGGCCGTCAATCTGAAGACCGTTGTTGTCGATGAAGGCACAAAGATTATCGAGCCGGTAATGGGCAGCGGTCATGGCAGCCTCCCAGACCTGACCTTCCTGTATCTCTCCGTCTCCGAGAAGGCAATACACGCGAGAACCTGATTTATCAATCTTGAGTCCCATCGCGATTCCGTTTGCGATGGAGAGTCCCTGGCCGAGAGAACCTGTCGAGATCTCGACGCCGGGAAGTTTCTTTGAGCATGGATGCCCCTGCAGGGGACTTCCAAGCTTGCGCAATGTCCTGAGCAGCTGCATGTCAAAATAGCCTG
The DNA here is from genome assembly GCA_040754395.1 of Nitrospirota bacterium. NCBI lineage: Bacteria > Pseudomonadati > Nitrospirota > Nitrospirota bacterium. The sequence continues at coordinate 47,399 of JBFMCL010000013.1, forward strand.
AGAGAGCAAGAGCGGCATACAGGACCGGTGCCGCATGACCTTTTGAAAGGATGAACCTGTCCCGTTCCTCCCATTTCGGGGTTGCCGGGTTATGCCGCATTTTGTAGAAATAGAGCGCGGTCACAATGTCGGCAGCGGAAAGGGAACCTCCTGTATGTCCGGAACCTGCTTCGGTAAGCATTTTGAGAATTTCTCTCCTCAGATCCTTTGCCCTGGCTTCAAGTGAGTGTACATCAACAGCAGCAACATCAGTTTTCATTTTTTTTGGCCCTCTTCAATATGAAATTAAGCAGGATATCATCGAGACTCCTCGTCATCTGTTCATCCGGCTCAGTTTTCTGCTCCGGCTTTACAAGAGTATTTTCTGATATTTCTGCCATTACCTCTTCCTGTACCGAAGTGCTCTCCGGGAGTTCGTCATGAAAAGTGGATGGTTGATCATTCGGCGTTGCATCTCCGGCTGCCGCGGATTCGACTGTATACTTGCCGGCCAGAAGCTCCTTGATCATGGTTTTGTGCTGTATTTTCATCAGGTTTCTGACCTTATCGTTCAGGTCGGGGTGGCCGATTACGTGGGCATAACTGGTCTTTTTCGATGCGAGGATTGCGCCTTTTGAGTAAAGAAGCGAGACAATCACAGGATTATTTTTTCCACTATCCTCTGTTTGCACATGGTATATCTTGTCTTTGTACGATATGTTAGTATTATAGCCAACAAGCATTATCTCTATGGTCTATGCAACACTTATCAAAGTATTATATATGGCCCGGGGAAAAAAAGTGAAGTGGGGGAGGTGATGAGAATCGCAATTGCGGTGTGGCTGACAGGTCTTCCCGGGAGCGGAAAGAGCTCTGTCGCCGATGAAGTGAAAAAAAACCTTCCCGGCATTGTTGTTCTCAGGATGGATCGGTTGCGGAAAATCGTGACTCCCGAGCCGACATATTCGGAATCAGAAAGGGATATTGTTTACAGGGCATTGGTATTTCTTGCAGCCAATCTTACAAAACTCGGCCATGATGTCATCATAGATGCGACGGGAAATCTCAGAAAATGGCGTGATCTCGCAAGACAGCATATTCCCGGATACATTGAAGTGTATCTCAGATGCCCGTTGCAAGTGTGCATGCAGCGGGAGCAACTGCGGAAAACAGCGCATGACGCACCAGGGGATATTTATCGCAAGGGTACAGAAGGCTGGCCTGTACCGGGAATTACGGTGCCTTATGAGGAACCGCTGAATCCTGAAATCATCATTGATTCGGACAGCACTCCCGTAAAAGAGGCTGCAGCGAGAATCATGGAAAAAATAGCGCGGAGGTAGAATCTGTTTCTGTGGTATTCATGAGAATCCGTCAGAAAGAAGAAAACGCTGCATAACCGTTCATACCTATGCATATTTACCTGATTCAGGAGCGGCGATATTCCTATATTTTGAGTGCCCTTGTGATTCCCTTCAGTTCAAAAAGCACGGTGACCGAAAAATCGCCGGGCCTTTTGACAAACCCCAGATTGACACCCCAGCACTGGCGTATGTATTTGATATTCAGGGCGATGTCCCTTGTCTCATTTTCCTCAGCATCGTACCAGAAGCGGCTGTCGATAAAAAGCGATTTGTAGGGATGTATCCCGATACCCGCGACAAAGGTATTGATATTGTCCGACCTGCTGTATCTCTGCCCGGCAGTGAGGGATATGTCAGAGAAATCAAGCCGGATATCTGAGTTGATGTTTTCCAGTCTCCCCGTGTGCACATTGTATTCCGAATCAAGCCGCATTGCAACCGGCCTCCGCATCCCGATTTCGAGCTTCAGCGGCAGAAACGGTCTGTCGCCAAGATAAGAATCGAACCCCTCTGATATCCTGAATACCAAAAACTCTCCCTTGTCTGAGAACAACCTGTTGAGGAATGCAATTTCAATTCTCGATGTCTTTTGCATCTGTTCGGCTGAGTCGAAGATAGGGAGGCTGTTTTCAGAGTTTGATATGAAGGTGTAGCTGATGGATGGTTCGACGATATGGGTATAGGGTCCGTACCGTTTCGATACCCTGGAATGCCCTGTTATGCGATACTCGAGGGATTCCCGGTTAAGGGAATTTTTGTCTCCTCTTCTCAGGGAATAGGCTGTTTCCCTGAGACCGAGAGTCTGCAAAACCGAGATGTCTTCGCCGAAGGAGTAGGATATCTGCGGATAGATATCAGCCCGTTGCCCGAGGATTCCTTCATCCCTCCAGAAGTTTGTGAACGCGGTTGTTGCGGATACCAGGAAATGACCTGTCCTGGTGGGATTCAGCACAAATCCTGCTTCGGGAAGCTTCTGGGCGGGATCCAGACTGCCGGTCTTGAGGTCAATCCAGTATTGCGACAAGAGATAGACACGGGAATTGGAGAAAGGAACAGTTACCTCTCCTGTGGAGTCAAGAAAACGGTGAGTCCTTATCTGGATATCGTTGACAAACTCCCGGTAGTAATCTTTTTCATTGATAAGATTGACATTGATATATCCACCGGGACCGTCAGCGGAATGCTGATCGTGAAACGCCCTGAATTCAACGAAATCCTTGTGCAGTTCGTTATCCCTGAGATGATACAGCCACCACTTTCCTTTTATATTGCCAGGCTCAATATATCTGTATTCAAGACCTTCTCCAAGCCCTCTTTTTGTATATTCGTCGAGGATGAATGTTGCATCGTGGTTTTCTGAAATTGCCCAGTACAGCGGTATGTTCAGGTGCAGACCCCTTGAATTGCTGTACCCTATCACAGGCATCAGAATGCCTGATTTTCTCTCGGTAAGAATTGGCGCCCACAGATACGGGGCATAAAGGACCGGGATATCCATGATGCGAAAAGATACATCTTTCGCCTTCAGTCGATCTCCTATCATCGCGTCAATATCTTTTCCGTGAAAGCACCAGGCAGGGACCGGTCCGTCGCATGTCGTAAACGTCGCCTCAGGGCTGAAATAATATTTGTCTCCGAGTTTCCTGATTTCCCGGCCGGAGACATGATAGTTGTCCTTTTTGTAGAGTATCTGTGCATCAAAGATCGTCCCTGTTCCGGTTTCAAGGTTCATCTCAATCCGGGCTGCCCGGATCGATGTCTTGCTGTCATTGTAAATGACATCCCCGGTTGCGACGACCTCTGAGGTCTGCTCGTTATAGCGTATTTCGAGGGCTTCGATTACTGCATCGCCCTGCTGGATTTTCACATGCCCCCTGGCAAGATAGGATGCCGTATCCTTGTGGTATTCGAGCGTGTCTGAGGTAATAACCGTCTGCTCTCCGGCAAAACAGCGGCCAGCATAAAACAGGCCGGAAGCGGCAAACAGAAAAAAGAAAAGAGAGTAAAAAGCCGACCATATTACGAAGGATCTGTGCGGGGATATTGCTTTCTGCAGAGACAGTATGACTGCAGATAAAGAGCCGCGAAAAACTCCCGCATTCAGCATCACCTCACTGATTTTGTGAGATGCTGATACGGTATCACACGGATTCATGGTATGATGTGTTCCCGTCATTTTTTTCACTTTTGGGTTCAGGAGCCGCAACTGATACTATTCCCTAAGACCTGTAAGCACACCCCTCTGGCCAAGCACTTCCTTTGCTTCTCCTATTGTGTAGAATGAACCGGTAATCACTATAAGGGGCAGGGCGTTTTCCGGGTAGCCTTTCGTAGATGTTCCATCATACATGGCACCGGACGCCATTGTTTTCGCATGCGCAATCGCATCCTTTACTGTAGGCGCGGTTGTGACGCGGGGGAAGCCGAGTGAACGGGCGATATCCGCAAGCGTATCAGGTCTCGCAGCCCTGGCATATGAGGGAGCGGTCAGGATGATATCTGATGCAAGAGGAAGCAGCGGACCCATGATCCCGGGCACATCCTTGTCTCCCATGATGCCGAGTATCAAAATGAGCCTGCGGTGCATCCCGGCGAAACAGTCTTTCAGTTCCCTGGACAGTGCGGTCGCAGCTGCTGCATTGTGTGCCCCGTCGATCAGGATCGGCGGGTCTTCATGCACGAATTCAAGTCTCCCGGACCATTTTACATTTCTCAGTCCTTCCCTTAAGTATTGAGACAATTCCGGGAACTCATGTAACGGGTGACAGGGAGGGGACTGCATGTACGACGTGCATCTGCCTAATGCGATCATTGCTGCTTCCAGGGCAACAGAGGCATTCAGCATCTGGTGTTCACCAGCCAGCGGCAGCACCATGTCGTCCATAATGCATGATCGACCTCCTGAAAATCTGAACAAAATCCCCGTGATGTCTTTTCTTTTCAGTTCTGAGGAAAAATCTTTTCCGTACAGATACATGTCAGCAGACCTTTTCTCCGCGGTCTTCTCAATTACTCCAAGCGGACCGGCATCCTGCCGGGACACCACAACAGGAACGCTGTTCTTTATAATCCCTGCCTTTTCTTCCGCAATTTCCTCGAGGGTTTTGCCGAGGAACTCCTCATGATCCATGCTGATACTGGTGATGACCGATACTTCCGGTGACACGATATTGGTAGCATCGAGCCTTCCTCCCATACCGACCTCCATGACGGCGATGTCGATTTTTTTTCTCTTGAAATAGAGCATTGCCATAGCGGTCACCACTTCGAAAAATGTGGGAGAAAAACCTTTGCTGAGTGAAATGGTATCCCTTAATTCTGACACAAGGGCAACAACTTCATCCTCAGTTATCTGGGTATCATTTATCCTTATCCTTTCCGTAAAGCTTATGAGATGGGGTGAAGTGAAAAGGCCGGTTTTGAAGCCTGCTGCCTGCAGAATAGACGCGATCATTGCTGATGTCGAACCCTTTCCGTTTGTCCCTGCCACATGGATACAACGGTAAGACTGCTGGGGAGAACCGAGGGAAGAGGCCAGCCTGCGGATATTGTCCAGACCTAACTTGATTCCGTATTTCTGGAGATTATAGAGATAGCTGACCGTTTCATTGTAAATCATAAAAGAAGTTCGAACAGTCTTGCGAGGGTTTCTCTCAGGTTTTTTCTGTCAAGTACGAGGTCAATCATGCCGTGCGAAAGGAGGAAATCCGCCCTCTGGAAATCATCGGGAAGCGGCTGCTTTATCGTCTGTTCAATGACTCTCGGACCGGCAAAGCCGATCAGGCTTTTCGGTTCGGCAATAATGATGTCGCCGAGCGTAGCAAAGCTTGCGGTGACCCCCCCGAATGTGGGATCACAGAGGATCGAAATGTAGAGCATTCCGTTATCCTTCAGTTTTCCGATTGCAGCAGATACCTTTGCCATCTGCATGAGGGAAAAGATTCCTTCCTGCATCCTTGCCCCGCCGGAAGAAGCAACAGTAATAAGAGGCTGTTTTTTTTCTATTGCCCTTTCCGCGGCCCGTGAGACCTTTTCCCCAACAACGGATCCCATGCTTCCGCCCATAAAAGAAAAGTCCATGATGATGAGACAGACAGGATGCCCTTTTATGAGCGCATCCCCTGAGATTACAGCCTCAGGAAGAGTGCTTTTTTTCTGATTCTCTCGTATCCTTTCTTTATATGAAATGGAATCCTTGAAGTGAAGGGGATCGACTGTCATGAGACCCTCATCCATCTCCGTGAAGCTTCCCTCATCAGCAAGAAGTTTCAGCCGCTCCCGCGAACTTATCCTGAAGTGGTAGTTGCACTTGGGACAGATCTTCAGGTTCCTTTCTATCTCCTTCTTGTATATTATTTCCTTGCAGCCTTCGCATTTGACCCAGAGGCCTTCCTGTATTTTCCCCTTTTTGTCAGCCTTGATATCTTTTGTCTTCTTAAACCACGCCATTTCCTACACCTTTTCTGTTTTTGTGTGCAGATGTTCAGACAGCATGCATGTTCTCCTGAAAAGCCTCGACAAAGACACTGAAAACGTTACCGTCGCACTGGCAGACGTGCTCATGGGATGGCCTTTCTCAGGCTGACCAGATACTGCCTGAGAGCTTCAGGAGATTCATGGAGCATCCTTACAATTGCACTGCCAACGATAATCCCGTCTGCCATCCCTGAAACGACTGATGCTTCTTCAGGCCTTGATATCCCAAATCCGACTGCAACGGGCTTTTCAGTATGCCTCCTGATATGCGAAATCACGGTATCCATTGATCCGTCAAGAGTCAGAACAGACCCTGTAATGCCGGTTATGGATACATAATAGACAAACCCGCGTGCTGCTTTTGTTACCTTTATTATTCTGTCTTCAGTTGATGTCGGTGCGATAAGGAATATGGTATCGAGCCCTGCATTTCTTGACAGCTTGATGAAATCTCCTGCCTCATCAGGCGGCAGATCGGGGATTATTACACCGTCGACACCTGCGTCTGTTGCGTCTGTCACAAAACGTCCGGGACCATACTTGAATACAGGGTTAAAATATGTCATGAGCACAATGGGCACTTCTGTGGTATTCCGCAATGTCTTAACAAACGATACCACTTTTTTCAGTGTGATGCCATTCAGCAGCGCCCTTTCAGACGCGCGCTGAATTGTCGGCCCGTCAGCCAGGGGGTCTGAAAAAGGCACCCCCAGTTCAACAATGTCCGCTCCGCATTCCTTCAGGAGATGCACGGTTTTTTCGGTTATTTCAAGGGAAGGGTCCCCCGCCATGATATAGGGAATAAAGGCTTTTTTCCCTTTCTGCTTCAGGGTTCTGAAGGTATTCCCGATTCTTGACATTACAGTTCGATCCCCTTAATCCTTGCAACCTGCTGAACGTCCTTGTCGCCTCGTCCGGAGAGGTTTACCACAATGACCGCATCCCGCGGAAGCAGAGGGGCAAGCTTTATGACTTCAGCCAGTGCATGTGCTGATTCGAGGGCGGGTATGATGCCGTCGGTCATAGAAAGCATTTCGAAGGCGGAAAGAGCTTCATCGTCAGTTGCGTAAGAATACTGAATACGTCCTGAGTCTTTCAGGAAGGAATGCTCCGGCCCGACAGACGCATAATCAAGGCCTGCTGATACAGAATGCGTGCCGAGGACATTCCCGTCATCGTCCTGCAGCAGATAGCTTTTACATCCCTGGAAGACACCGAGAGAGCCACCCGCAAACCGCGCCGCATGTTCCCCGGTTTCGATGCCCCTTCCTCCTGCTTCTACGCCGATCATTTTCACTTCCCTGTCAAGGAATTCATGGAAAAGGCCTATTGCATTGCTTCCGCCACCGACACATGCGATGAGATAATCAGGGAGTTTCCCCTCTGCCTCAAGGATCTGCGTTTTCGTTTCCCTGCCGATGACGGACTGGAAATCCCTCACCATCATCGGGAACGGGTGCGGGCCGAACACTGTGCCGAGTATGTAATGAGTCGAGCGCACGTTGGTTGTCCAATCGCGTAGAGCCTCATTGATCGCATCTTTCAGTGTCATTGAGCCGGTCGGAACTTCAGTGACTTTTGCGCCGAGCAGTCGCATCCTGAACACATTCAGCGACTGCCTTTTCATATCCTCCGTTCCCATGTAAATTCCGCATTCGAGGCCGACAAGGGCGGCTCCTGTTGCAGTCGCGACACCATGCTGTCCGGCTCCCGTTTCAGCGATAACACGCTTCTTGCCCATCAGTTTTGCAAGCAGCACCTGTCCAACCGCATTATTGATCTTGTGAGCACCGGTGTGAGCCAGATCTTCACGCTTCAGGTATATTTTTGCACCTCCCAGATGCTCAGTCAGTCTCCGGGCAAAATACAGGGGTGTGGGTCTTCCTATATAGGTTTTCCGGAGATGGGCAAGCTGTTTTTGAAACTCTCGGTCTTTTCTGGAGCGGTAAAAGGCTTCCTCGAGTTCCAGGAGAGCAGGCATGAGAGTCTCAGGTACAAAACGGCCTCCGTAGATGCCGAAATATCCCCTTCTGTCAGGTCTTTTTTTGATGCACACCTCCCACCAGGTGATGGCTTTTTCTCAGGTGTGTATTATATCTCATCTCGGCGAAATATTTACACACTTGTCACACGCTGTCTGCGGGAAAGGAAGCGTTCTGATTTCAGCCATCATGTGGTTGCCGGTACCTTACTTCATTGAAACCAGTGGCGAGAGAGAAAATTTTCCGTTTACGCGTGACAGGACGTATCATTCCATGATACATTTTCTGTGATGTACAGAAGAATTATTCTGATAACAGTGTGTCTTTTCTTTTTTTCGCCGTCCGTTCTGTGTGCAGGGGATGATATTGATGATCGTATTGCCTCCATGACCCTCAGGCAGAAGGTGGGGCAGCTTATCATGATAGGGATACGGGAGAGAACTCTCAGCAGGCAGGAAATCATGCATCTGAAGAAAATCAGCCCCGGTGGCATAGTATTCTATGGAAGGAATGTGCGTCATGCTTCAGATATCCCCCCGCTTATCGCCCAAATCCGGGAGAGTATCGAAGAATCCGGTTTTCCGGTATTTTTTGCAACAGATCAGGAAGGAGGCATCGTCCACAGGGTTGGGGGAGAAGACTATAAACCTCCTTCCGCAGTGACAATCGGTGCGACCGGTTCGGAGAAAATTGCACGGGAAGTGGGTCTGTCGGTGGGCAGCGCGCTCAGAACACTAGGCATCAATGTCAATCTTGCTCCTGTGCTTGATGTACCGCATGATATCCTTTCTGCACCGATAACGCCGAGATGTTTCAGCAGCACACCTGAAACCGTAGAGAAACTGGGCGTTGCGTACATCTGCGGTATCCAGGAATCCGGTATTCTCTCTGCGGCAAAGCATTTCCCGGGAATCGGAAGGGCGCTGGTGGATTCTCATTATGCCCTGCCGTCCATAACATGGAAGAATGCCCGGGAGCGAGAGGCAGATCTGATGCCGTTTACGAGTGCGGTGAGATCCGGTGTTGATTTCATCATGGTCGGTCATGTTGTCGGTGAACCAGGTGACGGAAAAACCCCGGTATCACTCTCATCCTACTGGATGAAGGACGTGTTGAGGGATGAAATAGGGTTTGATGGGTTGATTATCGTGGACAACATCGAAATGAAACCAATACAGGATATGATGCCGATACCGAAAGCGGCAGTCGAGTCATTGAGGGCAGGAGCTGATATCATCATGGTCAGCCATGAGAGGGAAAATCAGGAGTCGGTCTTTCAGACGGTTCTGCACGCTGCTGAGCAAGGGGATATTTCGATGCAGCGCCTTGATGACTCCCTGAGAAGGATTTTGCGTGCGAAGAAAAAATTGATGTCACGAGGGCCTGAAAACAAGGGTGTGCAAAGTCTCAGGGATATCTCAACAACCGTTGCCGGCCATTCCGTGATCGGGATCAAAAGGGAGGGGGCGCCGGATTTTCCCTTGTCCGGTACGGGAACAGTCCTGTATGCAGGGAATAATCTTCTGCTGTACAAGACTCTCGTTGACATGTTCAAAACTGCTGAAAACATGAATACGACCATGGGAAATTTCCTGAAGATCTATCCGTCCCTGAACCCCGAGGATTTTCTTCGAAAATTCGATGCATTGATTATCGATGCTGACTATCCCGATGCCGCGGTGCTCGTCTCTTTCTGCAATGCACTGAAAATCCCGTATTTGGTGCTCAAGATCCGTCCTTCAGATATCAGAAATACTCTCGAAAAACTCAGACCGGTACATTTGTTAGTCGTCTTTGAGGCTGAAAGGGTATATCTCGAAACCGGACTGGAGATACTCAGTGGCAAGAGGCAGATGCTCGGACGGCTGCCGTATGATCTTCCGCTTCCTTCCGGGTATGTTTACCTAAATCCCACCCGTTGAACAGGAAGCTGGTGGCGAAGACCCGCACCAGTTCGTAATGTTAGAGATACAGTTATTTGATTCATTGGATTCTGCAATGTTGTTGTCGGGATCGACAGTGATTCTGTATTCAATTGGCATATAGCTTAGTGTGATGACCACATTCTGACTGCCGCCTGCGGGAACTGAAACCATCGCAGAGTTGCAGTCATAGAATACGCAGGCATCGGTACTTTCCACGAATACCACTGCATTGACCGCATTGGCTGTTCCGTTGTTTACCACATCGAAGCTGATATCAAAACTGTTTATTATTGCGTTCACCGGCTGGAGGTCGACAAAGCTCGGTGTTAAGGTTGTGGCGGATTTCTCGACCGTGTTTTGCTCCATATTCCCGGTATTGTCCGCTGCCCTGACGACAAAATAGTATGTCGTGGCAGGAGAGAGGCTTGTGACAGTGGCGGTTGCAGCACTTAAGACAATATCTCTCGGGATTGTAAAGTTCTGGCCTTTTGAAAAAGCCGACATGTAAATATAGTAGGCGATATCTGATGCTGGTGTGACATCGTCTGTTGCAGGATTCCATGAAAGACGTATCGATGAAGTACTGAGCGCTGTTGCCGATACCAGACCGCTGAAAGAGGGGGGGGTGGTGTCAGGCATTGATTTTGTTGTAGCAGATTTCTCCACCGTATTGCTGTCAATATTGTATGCCGCATCTCTTGCCCTGACAATAAAATAATATGTGGTATCAGGTCCCAGTCCGGTCACAGTGAATGACGTTGCACCGGGTGCGCTGGCAGAATTGGCAACAGCGAGATTCTGTTCTCCGGACGACGTCGCAACATAGATCAGATAATCGATATGCGCCGGATCGGAAGCATTGTCGGACGCGGGATCCCATTCCAGCAGGATTTCGCTTGATGAGATCGCAGTTGCCGATACCAGACCGTTGAAAGAGGGAGGGGTGGTGTCCGGAGGGGAAAGGGTAGTTGCGGATTTCTCTGTCACATTTGTATCGATGAGGCCACGCTCGTCCTTTGCCCGTACGACGAAGTAATACGTCGTGGACGGGTTCAGACCGATGACTGTCAATGAAGTCGCCCCCTGAGGCGTGACAAAACTTGGTGCAGAGAAGTTTTGTGCTCCGGACGACGTTGCCATATAAATGAGATATTGTATGTTGGCCTGTGGTGTGACATTATCGGATGCAGGAGCCCAAACGAGTTCGACCGAAGTTGTAGAAGTTGCAGTTGCAGACACAAGACCACCAAAAGCCGGTGGAACGCTGTCTGTTGATACCATAACGATGAAGAGTGCGACAGGATTTCCATCCAGATTTGCATAGGTCTCTCCGCGGTAGGTAACGTTGTCAGGAGGACTGAGCGCATCATTTATCGCTTCGACCACGAAATTTCTGTTCGGGCCGTTCGGGACATCGAACTGCTTCGAGACCGTGCTTTGTCCTGCAACCTGAACAGTCTCGGAGATTTCTGCCATATCAGGCGCTGTGATGCTGAACCGGATGCTGGTCACGTTCGTTGGTATGGTCGAGGATGCCTTAACAAACAGCCCCCCGGCTCCGGTCCTTGTCTCGCCGAGATTGATTGTTACCTTCGTCTTGCCGGAGGTGAACGATGCGGAACCTCCTCCTCCCCCGCAGTGTATATTCAGTGACAGAAAAGCAAGAATGAACAGTATGCTCAGCTTTTTCATGGCTACCCTCAATTTATTTTTGCCAGTCCAGATCAATGTTCACAGGAGTTGTCGGTTTTACCGTTATTCCCGGATCCTGGTCTGAGAGCGGCAGCATTTTCATCATTTCCACTCCTGTCTGATCCGGTGCCACAATAATCGCTGCAGGACCCGGCACCGACAGTTCGTGGATGACGTCAGTTTCTGTCATTAGTCTGTTGATAAGACTAGGTGGTGCGGCAACAGGCTCGGGAACAGGCTCGCCTTCAATAAGAGTAATCGTCATTCCGGGTTCGAGTCTGAAACTGCCGGTAATTTTTTCGTCTGCGCTCATGCCGGTCACGATACCCTCAATGCAGAGGATGATTGTAAACCTTTTGCCGTCCATGATGCCTGTCTCGAAGAGGATGATTGTACCCCTTGCTGCTGCGACTGAAGTCGGTGTGTGCACTTCAAAATCAGATTTTCCGACAATAGACCGCATTTTGCCTTCAAGAAGGCTGAAAACGGACTTCCCGCGTTTGTCTTTCGCAAACACAAGTTCCCTGATGACAGCTTTTGATTTTTCTCCCAGGGTCAGCATACTGTCATCGACAAACAGCATCTTTGCCCGTGACGCCTCAAGGGTTGAAACAGTATCTCTGACAAGGATACTGTCCTTCATTTTTGTTTCAAGGGTCTTTTGGTCTCTGTCAATAAGCACTCTTCCTTTTACCGCGACCATGGTCCCCACGCCGTCTTCAGCCGGAGCGATAACCGGATAAAAAAGGATTGCGCAGAACAGAAGAAGTATGACTGAAAGTTTCTCGATCTTCATTTAAAACCTCGCATTGATAAAGAAGCTTGTGACAGCTCGTTCATAGTCAAAGACCTCAATATTCGACTTGTTTCTCACATATAACTGCCCGAGAGTGAAGCTGAAGACTCTTGACAATGTTTTTGTCGCTGAAATGGAAGCGGAAAGAACCTCGTCTTTTCGTGTTCTGGATGACACTGCAGGATTGTGCTCCCTGTAATTCTTGTTGTAGTATTCTCCGCTGAGGTTGATATAAAGACCAACAGGAAGGTTGAACTGGAGTCCCGCCATTCCCTTGTTTCCAGTATATTCCCAGAATTCCTTTTTGGGAGTTTCTTTGTCGTATGCGTATGACACCCGGAAATTGACATATGAGCCAAGGGGTATGTTCTGCGTAATCCCTGCCATGTTGTTAAACCCGGTCCTGTCAGAATTCGTGTCAAACAGGGATGAGTTGATATAGTGCATATTTTTGTATCGGTATTCAAGGATTGTAGAAAAGCCTTTCCCTTCAGAGATGATGAGCGACGGTGACACAACATGTGCATAATTATAGGGGTCTCCTCCCACGAGCAGATAGTCAAAAGCATACGCTGTTTTCAGGCTCAGAAGGGTAGAAATGCGGAAGGTTGCCGTGAGGTCGAAGAGGTTGTCCATTACATTGAAGTCTGAAAGATGGACGTGCAAGTTCTGATAGAAGCTGTATCCTGCGGAGGCATCCACTGTCCCCGTATTCACAAAATTGTATTTGCCCTTGAGATAAATGACCGCACTCCAGTCCGATTTCCTTGAGATTCCTTCAGGCAGCGGCGCATCCCCGGAATCAAGCACTACATTATTGTCGTACTGCGCGCCAACCGAGATGTTCAGAGCCAATGGTCCTACGGTTCCCTGCTTCTGAAGGCTGCTGAGGTATTGTTTTGCCTTTTTCGAATAGTCAGTGTCAGGGGCAAGACTGACGACATTCTCCAGATAATCCTCTGCTTCTTCCTTATTGGACTTGTGGTAATAGAAAATCCCGAGTTCGAGGTTTGTCCGGGGATTCTGAGGATTCATTCTGAGCGCCTTTTTCAGAAATGCCTCTGCTTCTCCGTCTCCCAGACGGCTGAGTGCGATGCCGAGATAAAGCGTTGCTTTTTCATCATCAGGCCTCGTACTGAGAATCTCCCTGAGTTCTCTGACCGCATGTTCGTATTTGGCATTCTCGATACTGTCCAGGGCTTTTGTTATCGAAATTTCGTACGAAGAATCTGTCTGTCCCGCGAAACCAGGAGAGACTGAAATGAGAAAAGCAAAGAAGAACAGCAGAAAAAGAGGGAAGATTTGCGGAAATCTGGGAAGAGATTTGGATATTTTTAGCATATGTAAACCTCTTATTTCACAGGGTACCTGCTATTATATAGCTTTTAAGGATTATGTCAAGGCAAAAGCAAGCTGCCGTTCTCCCCTCATCCTGAATTTTGACTTTTCAGCTGCCATATTTTTATACTTATGATGTGTTCAAGGTTGCTGTCATTGACGGGCAGGGCGGTGGTATAGGTAGCCTGATCGTAAAAAGGCTGAGGGATGAATTCGGTGACAGTGTGGATATCCTTGCACTCGGCACAAATGCAGCCGCGACCTCTGCCATGATGAAATCAAGGGCGAATAAGGGGGCCACAGGAGAAAATGCGATCGTCTGGAACGCCGGCCGGGCAGGGATGATCATTGGCCCGCTCAGCATTGTTCTTCCCAATGCCATGCTCGGGGAACTTACGCCAAAAATGGCCGATGCGGTCCTGATATCCGGAGCGAAAAAAATCCTCCTGCCTCTGAACCAGGAGGGGATTGATATAATTGGGATTGAAAAAGAACCGTTGCCACACATGATAGAGAAGATAATCGAGTCTGTAAGGCATGAATTGGGAAAGGAGAGCCAGAATGTGTGAGGCAAATGCCTATGTCTATCACAACGGAAAAGAGGAACTGTATCTCGAGAATGTCGATATCCTGAAACCGGAAGACGGAAAGATATATCTCAGAAATCTCTTCGGGGAACAAAAGGTCTTTGACGGGGAGATCAGGGAAGTATCACTTCTGAAACACAAGATCGTGCTCGAAAAGAAATAGCAGTCGTTCCGCAGTATCGCAGGGATTCCTGTCCCAAAAGCAGCATATACAGCGTTGCCCAAAACCTTTTCTGTTTCATGTGAGTACTTCTGCCCTTTTCATGAAGTCAGGACTTGGCTGGCATTCGAGACCATTCCGGATCGCGGATTTCCGGGGGATTATGACTTGCTGATGCAGGAGATTGCTTCGTCACTTTGCTCTCGCAATGCCGCGTATGTCTTATCATTGCGGTACTGAATGAAGAAATACAGGGATGCTATGCGGTGACAGTATCCCTGTATTTTATTGTAGCATCTATTTCTTTGCCGTCTTCTTTTTTGATGACGGTTTTTTCTTCGGAGCAGCTTTCTTTGCAGTTTTCTTTTTCACAGGTTTTTTTGCGGGCTTCTTTTTCGGTTTTGCCGGTTTTTGTGCGGATGCTGAAATCTCTGCCACTTCGATTCCGCAGCAGTAAATAGGACTCAGAACTCCTTCTCCGGTTGACGTGACAACTACTTCATTTCCGCAATGTTCACATTCGTAAGTGATAATTCTTGCTTTTGCCATCATTATCCCTCCTTAATGTTTTATAGTATTAGTATAGTAGTTTTTATGATGTTTTGAAACTCGGAGGAAAAGATCAGGAAAAACCTTTTCCTGCCAAGGAGCAAAGGTATTCTTTCTTCACGGGTGAGTATACAGTCCGTGAGGCGGGAACCCCGGCATGAAAGGGAATTTGAGGGGAGTGATAAAAACAGCAGGGAATGGCGGGCAATAAATGCTGATTCGTATGACGAAACAGAATAACGGGTGTGACCGGTGCGGTACCTGCTGCCGGAAAGGAGGACCGGTACTGCACCATGACGACAAGAGTATCCTGCGTGAAGGTCATGCCGGTCACCAGCATCTGGTGACAATCCGCAAGGGAGAACTGGCGTATGATCCTGTGTACGGGAAGCTTCGGCAGGTGCAAAAGGAGATGGTCAGGGTGATCGGCAAGGATGATGCGTGGTCCTGTGTTTTTTATGAAGAAAAAAATGCAGAGTGTTCTGTTTACAGGAACCGTTTTCTTGAATGCCGCCTTCTGAAGTGCTGGGATACGTCCGGACTGATATCCGTGATCGGGAAAAATACGATCGTCCGGGCTGACATTATCAATGCGAATGACCCTGTGCTGGAATTTATCAGGTTGCATGAGCAGGAATGTCCCGTTATGGAGATACAGAAGCTCATAGCCGGCCTGTCATCAGCAGGGGCAAGACAGGAAATCTTATCACGGATTGGAGAATTTGTCCGCAGGGATCAGTCAATGCGCGCGCATGCACTGACAGAACTCGGAATTAGAAAAGAGTATGAGTTCTTCATTTTCGGAAGACCACTGACCAGACTGCTGGAAGATCATGGGCTGGCAGTCCGTAACGGTGATAATGCGACATCATTCGATCTTGCGGTACAACGGTCAGAAAAGCATGGAACCCCAGACTGAAATTGAAGAAAAGATCCTTTACTATATCTATCATTCCGGGCCTGTGTTTGCAAAAAAGCTGTCAAGTCGGCTGAATGAAGACATTACGGCAGTAACCCGGTGCATCAAGCGCCTTGAGGCAGCTGGGCTGCTTGAACGCATGACCGGCACAATGGTGGATTACCGTATCGACAGGCGAAACAGGGTTACGAAACACCGGAACCATACCTATTATGACCTTACAAGAAAGGGAAGGCTGTTCATGAGGAATTTCCGCGGCAGACCGCAGGTGGACCTTCGGCCACCATACAGACAGGTCTGATGATTGACAAGACAAACATCATCGCAACTGTCATGGAGAAACTCGTGAAACTTCCGGAAGGACACTGCCTCGATCTCCGAACGTATAAACGGAACAGATCTGTCATTATAGTGAAACAGCCGAAGGATGTATACATGGTCATTGAGGATGGTTTTTTCAGGGAGAGATTCCATGTGACGCATCTCAAGATAAAAAAATTACTGACTATGCTCCTGAAAAGGGAATTTCCCAGGAGCAACAAGATCAGGCTCTACAATATGGGACTGTTCTCAGAATCCGGGCACTGTAGTGTCAGAAGGAAAATACTCTGAAAACAGTTTTTTCATATGAAATTCCGGAGCGGCAGTGCGGTGTTCTGCAATGCACGGAAAAGAGGGCCAAAACGTCCCGCAAAAAACTGCCGGGCGCATATTCGACCGGAGGTGAACAGGTGAATACGGAAGACAAGAGCGACACTGATATATCCGAAGAAGAATTGCCTGAAGAGCAGCGGGCATATATCCGGCAGATGATCGAAAAGCTGATGGAGAAAAGAATCTTCGTGGTATACGGCGATGAAGATGAAGCAGCGGAACCCGTTATTTTTGATGAGGGAGGAAGGCGGGAGTTGTGCAATGCGATATGTTGCAGTTTTATCTTTGCCCTTACGAAAAGGGATGTGGAAAAGGGGATTGTAAAGTGGAATCCCAAGAAGCCTTACTTTATTGCACGCGATGAAGACGGATACTGCCCACACCTTGACCGGGTAACCCTCATGTGCATGATTTGGGACGACAGGCCCGAACGATGCCGGAATTTTGACTGCAGGCAGGATAAGAACGTCTGGCTTGACTGGGGAAAAGGCATTCTTCACGAGGATGTCTTCAATCATCTCCCTGCAAAAAAACAGAAATAATGCCGGTGTGGCCGGTGAGATTTCCGAATTATCGGCGTTTAGTCTAAAATAAAAAAAGAGGGAGTATCAGACAGGATTGCGGAGATGAAAACGAAAAAGACCGAAGCGAATGTTACCTTAACAGCAAAAAAGAACCAGAAGCTCAAATGCTGGGAATTCTTTCATTGTGATGAGACCAGTTGCCCGGCATACCATTCCAAAAACCTTTCCTGCTGGCTTTATTCAGGAACCCATTGCAGAAACGACATTCAGGGAAAGTTTCTGGAAAAGATAGAGATGTGCCTTGCGTGCGAGGTGTTCAGGACGAATAGCGACGTCTATGCGATGAAGCATACCCTGAACCTTATAAGTGAGCAGATAAAGGAATACAGTAAACTTGTTACCCGCAGGGACAAAGAGCTAGAAGAAATGAGCATGGAACTTGCGCTGAGCCTTTCAGAAGTGTTTGAAGCGCTCAAAAAGATTTCTTCCGGTGATCCGACTGTGAGAATCCGTGAGGAATCGAAGATCGATCTGATCAAGAAATTAAAGCATATTGTCAATTTAACGGCAGAAGAAATCGGTGAAATTGTCGACCAGTCTCATGAATTTGCAATCGTTCTTGCAGAGCATTTCGATGTGCTGCACAGGGTATCCAGAGGGGATTTGAACGCGAAGGTGTATGGAACATCGCAGATTGAATTGCTGGAATCCCTGAAAAAAATTACGAATGAGACGATAAGCAGCATATCCAGAGAAATAACCAAACGTAAACAGGCCGAGACATCATTGCTGAAGGCACATGATGAACTCGAACACCGGGTAGAGGAGCGTACTGCAGAATTAATACTTTTGAATGAAAAACTGCAGCAGGAGATTGCAGAGCGAAGGAAAGCAGAAGAAGCTCTTCAGCAGAGTGAAAAATACCACCGGACGCTTATAGAAACCATGAATGAAGGGCTGTCGGTTGTCGACAAGGATGGCCTTATCACCTTTGTGAATAACCAGTTCTGCGATATTACAGGATACAGCCGCAAAGAACTTATCGGGTACCATGAAAATGTCACGCTGGACAAGGAAAACCAGAAGATATTAAGAAAAGAATGGGCAAAAAGAGTGAAAGGCGGTTCATCCCTCTATGAAATAACCCTGACGCGAAAAGACAATACAAAAGTACATACCCTTGTTTCCCCGAGTCCTCTTTTCGACGAAGAAGGAAAATTTATCGGCAGCTTCGGCATCTTTACCGACATTACCGACCGCAAGAAAGCTGACGAGAAGCTTTTGTCCTATCAGAAACAGTTGCGGTCGCTCGCTTCAGAGCTGTCACTGGTCGAGGAAAGGCAACGGCGCTGCATAGCAACTGAGCTAAGCGACTATGTCGGCCGGACGCTCTCGTTCTGCAAAAACAAGCTGGAGATCATGGCACAATCGGTCGATCAGGAAAATCTTAAGGCATCCGCATCAGAGATAATAGACCTTATCGAGCAGACTGTCGAATATACCAAAACATTGACGTTCGAGTTGGGGACGCCTTTGCTCTATGAAGAGGGGCTTGAATCAGCGCTTAAATGGCTCGGATATCAGTTCCAGAAACAGCTCGGACTGGTCTTTCGTTTCGAAGATGACCTGAAGCCCAAGCCGCTGAGTGACGAGACAGCGGTGCTCCTGTATCAGGCAGTCCGCGAACTGATGATCAACGTATCGAGGCATGCGAAGGCACATACTATCACGTTGTCCATACAGAGGGATTATAAAAGGGTGATTATTGATGTGAAAGACGACGGCATAGGGTTTGATGTGTCCCAGATTGATCCCCACTCAAGCAAATCCAGCGGATTCGGACTCTTTACCATCCATGAAAGGTTGAAATATCTGGGCGGACATTTCAAGATTGATTCTGCTCCCGGTTCCGGCACCCATGCAGTCCTTATTGCACCTCTCAAATCGGCAAAGAAGCAGTTATAGAATTGTCCTGTCAGATGCGGAGTCAGGAACGTGGTATCCTCAGGTCCGGCTCAAGAGGGCAATGCCTTTTTTCCTGTCAGGCCTTGCATAGCAGAGAATCCCAACCCATATTATTCATAAATTTTTCTGATTATCCTGAGGACAGCGTATTTTTTTCTCATTCTCGGTCGTTCCTCGCTGCGAGGCGTTTGCCTCTTTATTTTTCATATGGTATATTTGACTATCAGCAAAAGAATCCGCGCAAATACTCCATCCTCAGCCACTCTTCCCATTTTTATGAATAATATGGACCAGAGGTTTTCGATATGGTATGTATTCCTGTGAAGCGATTTGTATGCATTGTTGTCGCAGCTTTCATAATCATTCCGCTGTCAGCGTCTGCGGCTGAAGTACGAGAATACAGGCTTGAAAACGGTCTTAAGGTTCTTGTGATCGAAGAACACAAGGCCCCGGTTGCGACATTTCAGATATGGTACAGGACTGGTTCGCGCAATGACCCGGCAGGAAAAACCGGTCTGAGTCATCTGCTTGAGCATATGATGTTCAGGGGCACGAGAGACTGCAGTTCTGCGGATTTCGCCAGAATTATCCAGATGAACAGCGGTGAGGATAATGCCTATACGACAGATGACTATACCGTGTATTATCAGGTCTTCCCTTCCGAAAAAGTCTTTCTTTCGATCGGACTTGAGGCGGACAGGATGCGGAATCTTCTCTTATCTCCGGATAATGTCGAAGCCGAGAAGCATGTTGTCATGGAAGAGCGGAGACTGGAACATGAAGATGATCCGCATGTCGCATTGTTTGATGAAGTCAGGGCGATTGCGTTCAAGGTGCATCCGTACCGGAGGCCGGTCATAGGATGGATGTCGGATCTCAAGACAATCGAGAGGGGAGATCTGGCATCCTACTACAGGACCTGGTATGCTCCTGAGAATGCTTTCGTCGTGGTTGCGGGAGATGTAAGACCAGACGAGATAGCGGGAAGAATAGAGAAGGCTTTTGCGTCCGTTCCCTCAGGAGCTCCCCGCATACCTGTCGGCACTGACGAGCCGATTCAGGAAGGAGCGAGGAGGGTCTCCCTAAAGCGGGAAGCAGAAACCCAGTATGTCCTGCGTGCATACCATACTCCTGTCTTTCCGGATGAAGACTACTTTGCGCTTGATATCCTTCAATACATCCTCGCAGGGGGAAAGAGTTCCAGACTCTACCGTTCACTGGTTTATGAGAAAAAGGTAGCTCTTGAAGCAGATGCCGAGTATATCGGGTTGAGCAGGGATTCCAGCCTGTTTCTCATCGATGCAAAAGCTGCCCCTGGGACTGATATACGTAAACTCGAAACGGCGCTCGGTGCCGAGATAGAAATAATCAGAACTGTCCCGCTGTCAGAATATGAAATCACGAAAGCGAGAAATCAGATTGAAGCAGATTATGTTACCGGGAAGGATTCCGTCGAAACACTTGCCGAGAGATATGCGGTTTTCGAGATGCTCGGAGACTGGAGACATGCCAACCGCTATCTTGAAAGAATCAGACAGGTAACCCCCGGGGATATAATGAAAGCAGCAGAAAGGTATTTTACCGACGACAACAGTATTACAGGTATCCTGATTCCGAGGGAAAACGGACAGCCATAATGATTTTTTTGCCTTACATTTTTCCCGCGGTTTACATAAAATATGCGTAGTATTTCTCCGCACTGTGCATTGAACTGTCTTACATATACAAGGAGGCGCTATGGGAAAAGTAAAAAGTGCGCTTGAGATCGCACTGGAAAAAGCCGGAAAAATAGGCGGTCTTTCACCTGAAGAAAAAGAAAGGATACAGGATGAGGAGATGCTGTCATCCATCCTGAAAGACTACTATCAGCAGAAGATCGATTCGAATGCCTTGTGGCAGCAGTTAAAGAAGGGCAAGCCCGGGCTGTTGAAGATGGCCCAACTGAGCCTGATTGACACCATCAGTATGACGGGGGCTGATGAAGAACTTACAATCAGGCAAAAGGGCATTCTGGCGCTGGAGACGCTGAAAGACAACCCGAGGACTGCATTTATAGAATCGGCCCTTCATGATATCGCGGGACTGAAAAAAGAATTCGAGTCGATGAGGGAACGTCTTGAGGATGATCTGAAAAAGCAGATTGAAATGCATCCGCAGCTGCGCATGAAGCCTGTCAGAACACCCGATGGCAGGACGGTGATGCAGATGACGGTATCGGTTGATGAGGCGGTGAAGGCCAAACTGGCTGAGTATCTTTCTGAGCATGAGCAGCAGTTCAATATGGAATTTGCAGGAATCATCCAGCAGCTTAAAGAAGAGGTTCAGTAGAATACCGGGATGCAGTTTTCCCGATCAGTAGTATTTATGGCAGCGTTTGCATATCCTCTTCGACGTATACAGCTTCGGATAGTCTGAACTGTGCGGGTCATGGCAACTCGCGCAGTTCATTATTGTTTTTGGCTTTTTCGGGTCAGGAACACCCCCGATCGGATGAATCCTCCCATTCGGCAGAGACCCTATCACATGTATTCCGTGTGCTTTTGCCCGATGGCAGCCCTTGCAGATTTCATTCACCGGGGCTGAGAGAAGCTTCGGATGTGTACTGGCATGAGGATTGTGGCAGTCGCACCGCCTTCCCATGGCAACCACATGGATATATTTTTTTGTGAATTTTGCCCTGTCATGACAGGTAAAGCAGAATTCCGGCGGTTGGGCGGGAAGCAGATTTTCTGATTTGGACCGATGCGGGTTGTGGCAGACGGTGCATTTCCCTTCTGCAACCGGTGGATGGATTTCCCTGCCCCTGAATGATGATTCTTTATGACATGTAAAGCAGAGTCCGGGCTCTTCTTTTCTGAGTGTGACACTCTCCTTCTGCCGGGGATGTGCCTTACCGTTATCTGTCATGTGGCACGATGTGCATCCGGTTGCAAGGGCGGCATGGACATGTTTGCCGGATTTCTTGAATTCAGGATGGCATTTCAGGCAGGAAGGTTCCGGTTTTGCGGCAGCCTGAATGGTACATAGTCCGCCTGTCAGCACAAAAACGATCAGCACTGCAAAAAGCCTGACAGCCGATACAGGAATTGCACTCACGATCAGATCAGCAGAAACACGCTATTTTACAAAAAAAGCCGTTTCTTTTGAGTTGCTTATATTTTTTGTCTGAACGGTGACTATTACAGTGTATTTCCCCTTTTTGGCGTCAGGCGGGAGGGTAACGGGCAAACGCGAGAAATAGGTACCGTCTGTCCGGGTAATCTGAACTTTTGGTTTGCTGTAAATTTCCCCCTTGAACTTTATTTCGCGCGTCTCGGTAACATGCAGTTCCTTTCCGGGCGCAGCTCCGAGTACTGCATACGTCATCCTGATATCTACAGATTCACCGGGACTCACCTTTGCGGGAACTGCTGATGCGCTTTCGATTCTGAGCATTAATCCCTTTGAAGGATTGTATTTGTATCTCTTTGAGGTCTCTTCCTTTGATTGCTGCTCATCATAGGCATAATGGCCGATTAACCCGCCGGAGAGCGCACCCAGAAATCCGCCAAGTACTGCCATCTCTGTCTTCGCACCTTTTGAGCCCGCAAGGGCTCCTGCTGCTGCACCGGCGGCTGCCCCGATCCCTGCCCCTGTTGCTGCGCCTTTATGTTCTTCGGGGATCGATGCACACCCCGAGATTCCTGCCATGAACACGACAATGACGAACAGTGAAATGAGTTTCTGATACATACAAAGACCTCCTCTCAGAATTAAAGTGTATTACTATATCAATTGTGTCCGGAAAAAGAAATAAAGGGATATTTTCACCCGCAGCGGGTAAACCCGCAGTTGTGGCAGACGGCACATCCACCCTCCTGTTCGACCGCTCCGCCGCATTCGGGACATGCCCCCATGAGCATGATTACCTTGTGACTGTCACCGTTGCCTTTTTCGCCCTTTGTACGGTATCTTTCGAGCGCCCTTGCAATGGCGTCGGAGCAGGACATAATCCTCCCTCCTTCATACCACGTCGGTGAATGGCAGGATATGCCTTTGAGCTGCTTTATCACCTCATCGGGTTCTATATTCGACCTGAACGCGAGCGAGACGAGCCTGCCGATCGCTTCCGACTGGCTTGCAGCGCATCCCCCGGCCTTGCCCATTGACGTAAAAAGCTCGAAGAGATGCCCTTCCTCGTCTTCATTGATAGTCACGTAGAGGTTTCCGCAGCCTGTCTTCATGAATCGGGTTGCGCCTTTTATCATATCAGGTCTTTTCCTCGGCACTATCTTCTGCCGGGATTCAATCGCACGCTTCTCGTCCTTCCTGCCCTTTGTCAGAACCTGCTGGTCCCTCGATCCATCCCGATAGACAGTTACTCCCTTACAATCGAGTTTATATGCGAGCAGATAGACGTCCTCAACATCCTTCGGGGTTGCCTTGTGCGGGAAGTTGACGGTTTTTGAGACCGCGTTGTCCACGAACTTCTGGAATGCGGCCTGCATCGTTATATGTTCCAGCGGCGTGATATCGTGCGCGGTAACAAAGACAGCCTTCACGTCAGCCGGAATCTCGTCAAACTCCTGGACCGACCCCCTGTCCGCAATCCTTTCCATGAGCTCCCTGGACCAGAATCCGCGTTCTTTTGCAACTTTTTCAAAATATGGGTTTATCTCGATAAGCTTGGTGCCCTCCATGACTGTTCTTACAAACGACACTGCAAAGAGGGGTTCAATCCCCGAGGAACAGCCCGCAAGGATTGAGAGCGTGCCCGTCGGCGCAATTGTCGTAACGGTTGCGTTTCTCAGCCGGACTTTGCCGTCATAGATGCTTCCCTCGAAGTTTGAAAAAACACCCCGTTTTTCAGCAAGCGCTGCTGACGCGTGCTTCCCTTCCGTCTGAATGAATCCCATCACCTCTTCAGCGAGAGTTGTTGCCTTTTCAGAGTTGTATGGTATCCCGAGCTGAATGAGCATATCCGCCCATCCCATGACGCCGAGGCCGATTTTTCTGTTGGCCTTTGTCGTCTCTTCTATTTTCTGCAGGGGGTATTTATTGACATCGATGACATTATCGAGGAAATGCACAGCGCTCCATGTGGTTTTTTTCAATTTTTCCCAGTTCACTTTGCGTATTATGGTTCCGGATGCGCTGTCAGGCGTTTCACTCACCATTTTCGCCAGATTAATAGACCCAAGGTTGCAGGATTCGTAGGGCAGCAACGGCTGCTCACCACAGGGGTTGGTAGACTCAATGTTCCCGATTTTCGGAGTTGGATTCGATGCGTTGACCCTGTCGATGAAGACAATGCCGGGTTCCCCGTTCTTCCATGCGTGTTCGACAATAAGATGAAAGACATCTTTTGCCTTCGGGGTGTTCGTCACCTTTTTTGTTCTCGGGTTGACGAGGTCATATGTCTTGTCTTCCGCCACCGCCTGCATAAATTCGTCGGTAATTGCGACAGAGATATTGAAGTTGTTGAACTTGGTATTGTCGTCCTTGCAGGTAATAAAGCTGAGGATATCGGGGTGGTCAACCCTCAGAATGCCCATGTTTGCGCCCCTTCTGGTCCCTCCCTGCTTTACTGCCTCAGTGGCGGTATCAAAGACCGTCATGAAGGAAACAGGCCCCGAGGATATGCCCTTTGTAGAGCCGACGATATCGCCGTTCGGTCTCAGCCTCGAAAAGCTGAACCCAGTGCCTCCCCCTGATTTGTGGATTATCGCGGTATTCTTTACCGCATCGAATATCGATTCCATCGAATCATTGACCGGCAGCACGAAGCATGCACTGAGCTGGCCGAGCCTCCTGCCCGCATTCATGAGGGTGGGGCTGTTCGGCAGAAACTCCAGAGACGTCAGCATGGAGTAAAATTCTCTTTCCAGGCCTGCTGCATCCTCAAGGGATCTGCCATAGTTCAGATCAGCCGAGGCGATGCTTTTTGCCACTCTGCTGAACAGGTCCTCGGGTGTCTCGACCACATTCCCCTCTTCATCCTTTTTGAGGTATCTTTTTTCAAGAACCTTCAAAGCGTTCGGTGACAGAAAAAAACTTTTCAATGCATCCATTGCTCCCCCTTTTTTGTGTTCATATGAGTCCTTCAATATGTCTATTTTGTTTGACGATTACTTTTCCAGAGCACCTCGATAGTGCTTTTCCTCTGTGAAAGCCGCAGAAAAAACGCGGATATGCCTTTCCATCGTTTCCATAACATTTTCTCCCTCGAGCGGGCATGCTCTGGTACATAAATGAGGGCATTTCAGGCATTCGAACCAGTCATGGAACCCCTTACAGGGAATCACAGGCTCCCCCGCGGGACGTCATTGCAAATCGTATTCTCCACTATCTATAGATTGTATTTTAGTGAATTTTCATGAAATTTAACCACAATATATTGTGGATGTCAAGAAAAAAGTGAAGCCCTTCTAAGAAGTTGATTTGAAATGATATTTCCCATAAGCCGAATGTTGGCAGGGTGTTCATGTACGATTGCGTCCTGTGTTCGATAGGGTGAAAGGAGATGCTGATTCTGTTATAATGAAAAAAGAAAAGCCTCCGGGAATTCTGCAGATACAAGCGCACAAAATGCAAGACGACATGAAGAATAAATCCGGCAGACAGGCATCACGGACGTCTGCATACAAAAAAGTGCGAACACCCGCCGCAGCCGTTACAGACCTGAACCGGCAAATCATGGAAGCAGCCAAGGTTCTCGAGGCGATTGGTGACGGAGTAAGCATCCAGGACAGAAAATACAGGATTCTTTATGAAAATGAGACCCACAGGAGCCTCATGGGACTGCATGTCGGCGAATATTGCTATAAGGCGTATCAGGGGAACAGGGGTGTCTGCAAGGGGTGTCCTGTCGCTGTTGCCTTCAGGGACGGAAACGTGCATACGGTGCAAAGGGAACTGAAAACAGACAGCGTCACAAAATACGTGGAAATTACCGCATCCCCGCTGAAGGACGCAGAAGGAAACATCATCGCGGGGATTGAGATCGTAAGGGACGTCACTGAGACGGTGCGCATGAGGGAAGCATTGAAGGAAAGCGAAAACCTGTACCGTACACTTGCAGAACATGCGCTTATCGGAATATGGCATATAACCCTTCACGGTCATACCATCTATGCAAACCCTGCGATGTGCGCAATGCTCGAGATCGATCATCGTCAGGAGCTGGAGGGAAAGACCTATCATCAGTTTTTCACTCCGGAAAGCCTCACGATTATGAAACGCGAACATGCGAAGCGTAAACGGGGAATTGGTTCGACCTATGAGGTTGAGATTGCCGGAAAACGCGGAAAGAGGCGCAACGTTGTTGTTTCCGGGGCGCCGGTATTTTCCGCTGACCGTAAGCTGCAGGGACTGATCGGGACATTTACGGATATCACTGAACGGAAGATGCATGAAGAGGCTTTGCGCAGGGGAGAGGAAAAGATACGTCTTCTGCTGAATTCGACTGCTGAGGCAATTTATGGCCTGGACCTTGAGGGGAAATGCACGTTCTGTAATCCCGCATGCCTGCGACTTCTCGGGTACCGCGATGCCGGGGAGCTTATAGGAAAGCATATACATACCATGATCCACCATACGAAACCCGATGGAAAACCCTACCCCGAAGTAGAATGCCCTATTCATAAGGCTTTTCAGAAGCGTAAACAGATTCATGTGGATAACGAGGTGTTATGGCGGTCAGACGGAACGAGTTTTTCCACGGAGTACTGGTCGTATCCTGTGTTGAGAGGGAATGAAGTAGTGGGAGCGGTCGTTACTTTTCTGGACATTTCAGACAGGAGAAAGATGGAAGAAGAACTACTGCTGAATAAAGACAGGATAAATTCTTTGTATAAACTGAGCCAGTTTACGGACGCCTCAGCGCAGGAAGTCATCGAGTTTGCCCTGGAAGAGGCAATACGTCTCTCAGGAAGCAGGGTCGGATACCTGCACTTCATGCATGAAGATCAGGTCAACCTCGAATTATTTATATGGTCAAAAAAGGTATATAAGGAATGTTCCACTGAAAAGGTCGGCATATATTCTCTCAAAAAAGCGGGGGTCTGGGCCGACTGCATACGAATGAGAAAGCCTGTAGTGCATAATGACTACCAGAATCTGACGGGAAAGAAAGGGTATCCGGAAGGCCATATTCATATTGCAAATCATCTGAGCATCCCGGTTTTTGACGGCGAGCGAATCGTTGCGATCGCGGGAGTTGGAAACAAGGCCGGCGACTATAACGATGCTGATATTCTTCAGCTCAGTCTCTTTATGAATGAAATGTGGAGAATTCTCCAGAGGAAACGGTCCGAGGAGAAAATAAGGGAATCTGAAAAAAGATACCGTGCGCTCTATGAAGGAAGCCGCGACGGCTATGCCATGGTTGATATGGAGGGCAGAATCACAGAGGTCAATTCGACCTTCAGTGAAATGCTCGGGTACACGGAAGCTGAGCTGAGGGAAAAGACCTACAAGGACATTACCCCCATCCAATGGCATGCCATGGAAATGAAAATACTCGAGGAACAGGTGTTCGTGAGGGGATACTCAGAGGTATATGAAAAGGAGTATGTCAGGAAAGACGGTTCAGTGTTTCCGATAGAACTACGAACCTATCTGGTGAAGGATAAAGAGGGACGCAACAGGAGCATGTGGGCTTTTGTGCGGGATATCACCAACCGCAAGAGAGTCGCCCAGGCATTGACAGAGCGTGAGCAGCAGCTCAGGAATATCATTGAACACAGCAATGAATTATTCTACAGCCATGATGTTCACCACAGGCTTACCTATATAAGCCCGCAGTCTTTTCATATCCTTGGATACGCGCCGGAGGAGTTGATGATCGAGTGGATAAATCTGGTAACCGATAATCCCCTGAACGAAATCGGTATTGACGTTACCGAAACCGCGATCAGGACGGGAAAAAAGCAGCCACCGTACCTGCTTGAGCTCTTCAGGAAAGACGGGAACCGGGTGCTGCTTGAGATCGATGAGTCTCCCGTAAAAGACAGTAAAGGCAACGTTACCGGGATTGTCGGCGCATCACGAGATATTACCGAGCGCGCGCGGGCTGAACAGGCGCTGCAGAAAAGCGACAAAGAACTCAAGAAGAGAATGAGGGAACTGGAAGATTTTTATGACATCGCTATCGGCAGGGAACTCAGGATGATTGAACTGAAAGAAGAAATCGATCGTCTGAAAGGCGATCTGAAGAGATACCGGGAAGGTTCAGACCCCGGCATTCCATAAATAACGCGGTGCTCACTTTATTGTCTCTGCGGTGAACGTGAACAGTTCGGCAGCTTTCCATGCATCTTTCGGAAGCCCTGCCTTTGCGCAAATCTGCTCAAGAAATGTGCCCCTGTCCCATCCCTGCTCTGACGCAACCTGCGGGAGAAGAAGGCCGCTCTGGGAGCTTTTTCGGATCACCAGGCCATGCCTCCCGATCTGGATGTCATCAATATCCTTGAGAGGATTCAGCGGAGAAAGCACCGAGACCTCGATATCGACATCAGGCAATTCGTCTCTTGTCATCGGAGGAAATCTCGGGTCGCCTGAGGATGCTGCGACGGCATTTTTTATGACTGACTGATACAGGGGCATGACCGCCTGGACATGCCCGATGCATCCCCTCAGAGATCCCTTCTTTTTAATGGTGACAAACACCGCCCCGTCTGTCTTGAATTTTCTGTTCACCGTTTCCGGCTCCGGGGTTTTTCCTGATGTCACATGTTCTGTCACAGCCGTTTTGGCCAAACCGAGAAGCTCTTTCTTCTCTTCTTCGGTATAAGGGCTTTTAAACAGTCCCAGAGAGGCATAGCCTACTACCTTTCCTTTTTCTCCGGTGACATCCCCTGAATTTGCGTAATTGAACAGTGCACCATATGTCGCACCGAGCCTCTTTGCCACCTCCAACGAGATAATGACAGGAAACGAACCGCACAGTTCAGCCTCGCCGTTCTGCAGGAGCTGACCTGCGTGCATGGAAGAAAGTCTCTCGAGAGCAGAGATAATTCTGTTGTCCATGGCCAGCGCCTTCTGATAGCTGTGATAATGGGAAAGGTCTGTGCTTGCGATGATTAAGGTTTTTTCGTCCACCATTGCTGTCAGTTTTGATACAAGATGGTCGAACGTCTGTTTTGTCGGGGAACCGATAAGGATAGGGACTATTGCAAAGTCTTCAAGGACTGTCTGAAGAAAGGGAAGCTGTACTTCCAGAGAATGTTCACGCGCAAACGCCTCAGGATAAAACCTTACGTCCGCACTTTCGTTCAGGAGGCGGGATGCCAGTTTTTCATGTATATTTACATCACCGAGCGGTGTCCTGAATTTCCCTTTTGCAAAGACTGATGCACCCTTAAATCCTGTGTGATGACTCGCACCTATAAGGATTACATTTTTTATGGCACTTCCGCTGATTTCCCTGTACCCGTAGGCAGCGACCTGTCCCGAATACCGGTATCCTGCATGCGGCGAAATCAGCGCGATGAGCCGGCCGTCCCATTGCCCTTTTTTTGCCCCTGAAATAAAGGCATCAACAGAATCCTTCAGTTCCTTGCTGTCTGCAGGATAGAATGTTCCGGCAACGGCAGGTTCTTTCACCTGTTCGGTGCATCCGGAAGAGAAAGGGGTGAGGACGAGCATACAGAGGAAGAGAAGGCTCATGAGCGTTTTCGGGGAAGAAAAAGCGTCGCTGAAATAATGTCTTGATACGATGACATATTTTGACATAATTCCCCTTCCTCCAAACATCAATCGAGCCTTTTCCAGAACATGGCTTCCTTCATCTGCGGTGCAGGTTTCTTCTCTGCCTTCACTTTTTTCCCGAATAGGGCGAGCATGGCCCCCAGTAAAAGTGTCTTTAAAAAAACTCTTCTTTTCATCTTATAATACCTCTGTCACTTTTTCTCACACCCTTAAGTCCATACCCCCGGAATATCAACCCTGCAGAATCTGCATTTACCGTCTGAGACATTATTCTGTTTCACAAAATATCCTATTCTTTCTATGAGCAGTTTTTTGCATTTGGGGCAGAAAGTGCTTTCTGCTTCATTGCGTATATTGCCGATGTAGACAAACCTCAATCCGGCATCCATCGCGGTTTTCCTTGCCTCTGCAAGAGTTTCCAGAGGGGTTGGGGGAAGGTTCGTGAGCTTGTAATGGGGGAAAAACCGCGAGAAATGCAGGGGAACATCTTCACCAAGGTTCTTCATAATCCATCTGGACATGTCCCTGATGGATTTCATGTCGTCATTGAGAGTAGGGACAACCAGGTTTGTTATCTCGAGCCAGACCTTTTCCTCCTTCAGGACGACGAGGGAATCGAGAACCGGCTTCAGGCGTCCATTGCAGATCCTGGCATAAAAGTCTTCGGTAAAGCCTTTCAGGTCAATGTCTGCCGCATCCATATAGCGCGATAATCTCCTGAGAGGCTTTTCATTGATATAGCCGCAGGAATGCATCGTGTTCCGTATCCCGCTTTTTTTTGCAATGACCGCAGTATCATACATGTATTCATAAAAGACGGTAGGTTCTGTGTACGTGTACGTGACAGATTTGCATCTGTAGGAGAGGGCGTTTTTTATCACCTTTTCGGGAGGGAGATCATACGTGTCGGTATCTTCCGGACTGGCCTGTGATATCTGCCAGTTCTGGCAGAACTTGCAGCTAAGTACACACCCGGCGGTTGCGATCGAGAAGGCTGAGGTGCCGGGAAGGAAATGGAAAAATGGCTTTTTCTCGATCGGATCGACATGCACTGCACAGGGCTTTCCATACACAAGGCTGTATAATGTGCCATTTCTGTTCACCCTTGTCCTGCACCTGCTGCGCTGCCCTTCTTCAAGCACGCATCCGTTCGGGCAGAGTTCGCACTGTACTGTCTTGCCCATAGAAGTATTATAAAACTTTTTGTGTTGAAACTCGAAACCATATCATGAACTGCCGCGCAGGTCAAAGGAGAGTTCTCAAGTTTGCAAGGAACCTGCCGCTATGCGCAATACCAATACCGCGGAAAACATTTTTATCATCGCTATCAGCAGAAGGGCGTTAGAAACCCCGAAAAGCGGAATGATGATCAGGGACGATAGCAATGCCCCGAGAAAAGAACCGGCAAGGTCAAAGGCGTATAGTTTGCCTCCGGCCTCTTTATCTGCGAGAGAGAGATTCGCCGTGCTGAACTGCCCTCCGGTGATCATCCCGAACAGACACACGAGCACATAAAAGAAAAGCTCCTCATTGAAAAACAGGGAAGATACTGAAGCCGTAAGGATCGTTGCCAGTTCAAGGGCACACAGTCCCCGCAGGGCGTACCGCATTTTCCTGGTGATGACGGTTCCGGTCCAGAGTCCGGCCATGAACAGGGCGGAAAGGAGGCCGATCATCTCATACACAAATCCGTGGATCGACTCATAGGCAAGTATCACGGCGAGCATAAACGACATGCCTGAGAACCCTGTGGCAAAGACGGAGAAAAAAAGTGTCCTGCGTTTTTTTCCGAATGCTGCCAATAAGATGCATGCGAAGATGATCGAGGAAAAAAGAACGACATGCACTTGCCGGACAGTAAGCAGGAAGGTGAGAAATCTTCCCCCATGCTTCTCTTCCCAGAGCATGACGGTATAAAGATAGGCAGAGGGCCTGAGGTCAGTATTTTCCAGGGATACTTCTTCGAGGCGTTGCCTGACATATTCTGTATTGTAGGGAGAGAAGGCATCACGGAATATGTAGCGGTTAAAATAGCGTGTAGAGAGTTCCCTCTGCATAAATCGGTGTTCGAGAATCTCAGGTGCAACGGAGAAAGCCGCATCTGAGGCAAAAAGTCTCCCGTATTCCTGGGAGGTCACCTCAACATGCCTGAAAACAGACGCAAGGGAGTTATATATGGAGCCGCTTGCCGTCTGCATCCTTTTTCCTATATACCCTGTTGAGTACGGCAGTGAAAGCGCAATGATGCCGTCTTTCCGGAGGACACCCTTTGCTTCTCTGAAGAAATCCCTGGTGTAGAACCTGTTGATGCTTGCCGTCGAGGGCTGCGGAAGATGCAAGACAATGAAATCATACCGGGGCTGCCGCAGACCCTTTATGTATCTCCTGCCGTCCTGAATGCGTATGCTGACTTTATTGTTTTTTATTGCATTCAGATCTTCCTGCTGACTGAGAACCTTCATTGCGACTTCCGCAATCTTCGAATCAAGTTCAATTAAATCAATATGATGCACGTTATACTTCAAGTAATCTTTTATAATTCCCGGAGATCCACCGATAATCAGGACGTTTGAGGGAGAAGGATGAAGGGCCATCGCAAGATGCACATTCATTTCTTCAGCAGGACTGTCCGGATAGGTGAACAGGAGATGGCCGTTTGCGTAGACGCTTGATTGGTTTCCGATATTGATAACCGCGATTTCACCGTATCTGGATTCGGCAGTATGGGAAACCTCAAGGCCGTGCCAGGGAAGGGTAACTGTAATCTTATGCAGACTGAGATAGAAAATCAGCGGAATGGTAAACAAAATGACAATTTTGCGCTTTCCTGACAACCAGATCGCCATGAGAATGTTTACTGCGGAAATCACTGAACAGAGCTCGAATGCCGGTATTCTTGAGGAGAGAACAAAAGTGAACAGTATGCCTCCGAGAAAGGCGCCGAGTGCCTCGAGCCCGTATACCTTTCCGGCTGCATTTACAGTCCCGGAATGTGAGACCGCCAGAGGAAACTGAAGACCGATCACGAAGCAAAGCGGAAGAAGCATGACGGCTGTGGAAAGGACTGTTGCCCATAAGGAAACGACTTCACCCGGCTCCAGCGAAAGGATTATCCGTATCGCTTTTATGCCGACAACAGTCGGCTGTGCGAGCATGGCTATGACAAGAAAAGATACTACAAACGCGTTTCTGAGTCTGATATTCTGACCGATATAACTTCCCAGTCCCACATAAATAAGCCAGAAGGACAAGGTAATCCCGATATCCAGTTCATTCCCCGAGAAAGTGGCAAGCAGCAGGCGAAGAACAGTAATCTGAAGGAGCATCGAAGAGAACCCCATCACGATGTAGGGGATTGATGAATGCAAGTGCGTCATCTCAGGTTCCTGCAATAACTATACAATCTCCGCATACAAAAAATAAGGGGTAATTTTTCCTGAACAGTCTCGTGATTTGGCATTTTTTTCGGATTGTGATAGGATTTTATCAGGTGATATGCCATATCTATTGACAGCATTCATATGAAAAGAAATTTGCAGAGAAACAATCACCCTCATGATGAAATGAACACAAACAGGCATAATGAGGAGCAAAATCAGGGCGCAATCCGCATCCTTATCCTTGAAGATGTTTTTGCGGATGCAGAACTGATGGAGCAGGAGTTGCTGAAGGGAGGCATACACTTTACCTCAAAACGGGTCGACTCAAAAGAGGAATTCGTGAGGGAACTCAGTGACTTTGCTCCGGATATCATCCTCTCGGACTACTCCCTTCCGCAGTTTGACGGGTTATCAGCGCTGGAGCTGGTGCAACAACAGAAACCCGATGTGCCATTCATACTCACAACAGGAGCAATGGGCGAGGAATTCGCAATTGAGACACTGAAAAAAGGTGCAACGGATTATGTCCTGAAACAGCGGCTTTCCCGGCTTGTACCTTCGGTGAAAAGGGCATTGCGGGAGGTTGAGGAAAAGGCTGCGCTGAAAAAGGCTGTAGAGGCCCTGAAGGCTTCGGAGGAAAAATACCGGGCAGTATTTGAGAATACCGGTACGGCGATGATAATCTTTGAGGAGGACATGATGATTTCCCTCGTAAACAGGGAGACCGAAAAGCTCTCCGGGTATGCGAGAGAAGAAATAGAAGGCAAGAGGAAATGGACGGAATTCGTCTCGCCGGAAGACCTCGAAAGGATGAAGAAGTATCACGTGATGAGAAGAATCGACCCTGATTCAGTTCCGCGTAATTATGAATTCCGGATTACCGACAGGAACGGAAAAGGAAAAAATATTTATATCACGATCGATCTGATACCCGGAACAAAGAAAAGCATCGCTTCCCTTCTAGATATTACCGAGCGGAAGAAATCGCGTGAGGCATTGGAAGTTGCGCGGCGCGAATGGGAGGACATTTTTCAGGCGATCGGACATCCGACCATCATTCTCGATGCAGAGCACAATATCATGATGGCGAACCGGGCGGCAGTAAAAGCTGCCGGCAGGACTGAGGAGGAAGCCAAAGGGAAAAAATGCTATGAGATTTTCCATCATACTGAGTGCCCTTCCAAGGACTGTCCAATGGAAAAAATGCGTGTTTCCCGCAGCCTTGAAATCGCCGGAATGGAGATGGAGGCCATGGGCGGTACCTATCTTGTATCCTGCACTCCGGTGCTTGACAAGGACGGCAATATCCTGAAGGTTATCCATATCGCGACTGATATTACCGAGAGGAAAAAGGCTGAAGAACGGCTGAGGCTGCTTACCTCGGTTCTGGAACAGACGAGTGAGGGAGTCGCGATGGTCGACCTTGCAGGCCACATCCTTTTCCTGAACGATGCCTTTGCATCAATCCACGGGTATGCTCCGGATGAGCTTATCGGAAAACACCTTTCCATATTCCATACCCCTGAGCAGATGCCTTCGGTGGATGCCGCAAACAGGGAGATTCTGGAGAAGGGGGAATTCAGCGGGAAAATCTGGCATGTAAAACGCGATGGGACGGTCTTTCCTTCGCTCATGCATAATTCATTGCTACGGGATGATTCAGGTAATGCAATAGGGATGATCGGCACGCTCCGTGATATCACAGACATTGAAAAAACTGAGGCAAGCCTGAAAAAAAGTAAGGCGGAACTGAATAAAAGGATAAAGGAGCTGGAGGATTTTTACAATCTGGCGGTTGGCCGGGAACTGAGGATGATCGAATTAAAAAAAGAGGCTGCAGCCCTGAAGGAAGAGCTGAAGAAACATAGAGCAAGGAATTAATCCTGAAGAGCCGGTACGCAGACATCTCTGTTCTGTGCCCGTACCGGCTCTTTTCTTGTTTATTCAGCTCTGACAGAGATTTTCTTTGTTTCCTTAATTGCGCGGGCGGTCTTTGGCAGAGTAACCGTCAGCACGCCTTTCCGGAAGTCTGCTTTTGCCTTGTCCATATCGACCTCTGCAGGAAGCGGTATGGTGCGGGTGAATGATCCGAAAGACCGTTCCATACGATAATGATCCTTGCCCTTGTCTTCCTTTTCCTCCTTCTTTTCGCCTTTTATGGTTACGGAATCCCTGTTCAGAAGGACATCGATATCCTTGTCATCCATGCCCGGAAGTTCAGCGGAAATCCTGATCTCCCTGTCGCTTTCCTTGATATCAACACTGGGGCTGAATGCGCCAAACTTGCCTTTAAATGGCTCCATCTCAAACCCGCTGAAGAAATTGTCGAACAATCTGTCCATCTCCTGGCGAAACAGCGCAAAAGGATTGGCTTCCCCGCGCTGTACCGGCAAAGGCTTTTTTCCAGAGGGCACGACATTCTTCTTCGGCATAGTAATTCCTCCTTTTTACGTTTCTGCTCTTACCGTTATTTTTCGTGTTTTGACCGCTTCTGCCTTTGGCAGAACGATTCGCAAGACGCCGTTTTTCACTGAGGCCTGAATCTTTTCCCTGTCTACCTCATCAGTGAGAGTGAAGGATCTCTGATAGTCACCGATACCATATTCCGAGACATACAGGGTGTGTTTTTCAGGAACAAATGGTTCAACCTTCCCGTAAATGGTCAGCACATTCTTTTCAAGCGTGATGTCAACGGACTTCTCATCGACCCCGGCCATATCAGCCGTAACGAGAATATCGTCTTTCCTCTCTATGATATCCACAGCGGGAGTGTAAAGCCTTCCAGCCCTTGTGAGTTCTCCCTTTTCAGGCGCTTCGGCCTGTTTCTTCTGTACATCCTTTGCAGTATCTGCCATACTTCTTCACCTCCTCGTAAGAACTTACAATGATTTTACAGTGATTTTTTTCGGTTTGTCCGCTTCTGCACGGGGGAGGCCGATGTGGAGGACTCCCTTTATGAATTTTGCTTCGACCTTTGCCGCATCGATACTGAAGGGCAGTTCGATGGTCTTGGTGAACTGGCCGGACCAGCGCTCTCTTCTGTGGAACGCCTCTCCCTCCCTCAATATCTCGGGATCGCGCGATCCGCGGATCGTGAGGGATTTGCCGACGACGGAGATGTCAATCGCTCCCGGATCAACGCCCGGAATCTCGGTCGTGACAACGGCGTTGTCTCCTGCCACCCAAACGTTCAGTGCAGGAAACTCGATATTCGGCGTTGTTGTCCACCGCGACAATGCGCGGTGAATGCGGTCGAACTCTTTCCACGGTTCCATAAACCTCCCGACTCTTTCAAGATCTGACCATAACATGCTGCGTCACCTCCTTTTTGAATAAAAATGATTGGGATAAGACAAAACACATAAACATTCCGAAATTAGCACTCTCCTATAAAGAGTGCTAATTAATTTATATATAACATATTTTCAGGAAATGTCAATAGGTTTTTATGAAAGAATTGCGTGGGTGGGCAACGGACAATCAAAGTATCGGATGTTGTCTGCACAATAAAAAATATGAGAATCAGAGGTTACCTTATCTGGAAGTTCATGTCCACATGCCATTGGTTAATACAGCAATGGCTCAAATGATATTTTGTTATAAATGCTTCTCAGAGGATATCTGTAAAAAAAGCTGTGAACCTTTTGCCCCAAAATGACCACTCATTATAGAAAGGTGTCTGTGAATATTACGGAAGAACAGATACCAAGTGTTAATCAGCAGGAAAAAATAATTGGAAAAAGACCGTAAACGAAAAGCAAAGAGAGCAGAGATGCATCAGCTATATCCGGGAACACGTAAAACTATCAAAGGAGGAAAACGAGATAAAAAAACCATGGATATTCATAGGAATTGCCGCGTTATTCTGCCTGATAATGTCTGATGATGCATTTTCCAAGAGCAGCGAGAATAAGGCAGAGTGCGAGAGGTGGTGCAGTGCGAACAAGCCCAGATGTGTAAAATGCGATTCAAATGCTTTTTGCGATGGCAGAACTCTTGATGGCATTAAATCATTCAAGAAAGGCACTGGTAACTGGTATGCCTGCAGGTACACTACAAGGAGCGTTTTGGGCATGGCACGTGAGGAAGAGTGTAATAAATTTTGCAGGTCTTCTGCTATTTGCGACTGATTACACCCTCTCACAAAGTTAAGGCCGAAGATATTCTCGATCAGACGATTAACGGAATGCCAAGTGCACAAAAAGTGCACAATTTTAGTGACTCCATTGACAGGATAAGGGAGAAATGTGTTATTTTATAAATTCCTGGGGCTGTAGCTCAGTTGGGAGAGCGCTTGAATGGCATTCAAGAGGTCGTCGGTTCGATCCCGATCAGCTCCACCATATAAATCAAGGGGTTACGCGTATTGGTGTGACAACTTGATTGCCCAAAACGTGACAAAAACGTGAAAGAATATATCTAAAACGGTAGAAATATATGCAATCATATATAAATAAAAAAGCGGGTGAAATTGATTGTTTATCAAGCGGTCATAATCCTTTTCTTAACTGTTTCGACTGGGAAATGGGCTGTCTGCAGTTTCAAGAAGTAAGGACTGGCGTTTAATTCTTCCTCTATGTTGAGCTCAACATAACTCCCTAAAGTCTTGATTTGAGACCAACATCCCAAAAGAGTTTATAACACATAGTAATGTGGATTGTTGAACTTCATTAGCTTTTAAACATTTCCGAATCAATGTCGCATTTCAATGGCAAGGCAAATGGCCAGCAATTAGAAAGAAGGTCTATTTTCAATATTATTCAAGACGATTTTTCTTAAATTCAAGCCATATAATATAAACAATCATAAAAACAACCGAAACCGTCGATGGAAGAGCAGTTTTGGTATCGAAAAAAGATAGTGCTAAGCCACCTGCCAGTCCATAATTTTTCAAAGTTCCGAGTAACACAATACTTATGGTTTTCTTTTTTTCGAGGTGAGAAATCTTACTGACTGCCTCAATAAGCCATCCTAATAAAAAAGTACTCACAATAGAAATCATAGCGACCGGAAGCAGAGATAGCGTCTGAGTTAAGAACACTTGTTGGTTTAAGCCAACTATCGTATAACTCACCAGAAAGAAACTCCAATTTGTAATATCTCCCTTGATCGGTTCTATCAAACGGGCTATCCCAGTCATTGTGCACGCCATGAGTTAATGATACCGAAATCAGAAAAAACTGGGTAACACTTTTCCATTCAGGGTCACGGTTACAAAACCTTTCTTATTCAGCCAGGCCTCGACGGCAATACGCCAGGCCGCCT
>JBFMCL010000014.1 GCA_040754395.1 Nitrospirota bacterium
TTGCAGTGGTACTGCCACATTTACAAATTGTTGTCGGAAAAACAACTCCTGTCTAAATTCTCTCCACGGGACCTGCTGATGCATTTGCTGGAAATCAAAAAAGTGAAGATCAATGACTCATGGCATACTGCGGAAATAACAGGTAGAACCCAAAAACTGATCGAGAAATTGGGTCTACATATTACGTAAATCTGGCGGAGTTACAGGTTAATTTCTGCACAACTCCTGCTCGAATCTTGATACAATGAGCATAGAACAAGAGGGGATAGCGTCTTGTATAAAACCGTGAAAATATCCGGCAGGAGGTGATTGTTGATGCAGGAGATTGTTAGGCTGATCGCGAATTACACTGCAACCGTAGCAGAAGCCATTGCAGTGCTTTTTATTATCTTCGGGATTGTGGGAGCCGTATTCATCTATATAAAAAAAGCGACTCTCTTCCATCAGAACTACTGGGCGATGTCGGACAGCAGGACACATCTCGGGCATACCTTTATGTCGCGCTTGAGTTCCTGATAGGCGCTGATATTCTGAAGACAGCGATTTCACCGACATGGGAAGATATCCGGACAACTGGCAGCGATTGTAGGCATACGAACGGTATTGAACTGTTTTCTGTCGAAAGAGCTGAAGGAGATGGAAGCAGCCTCAAAAGCCACATGCCCTTAGGGGGTCCCCCTGCATTCCGCACAATACCGGCTTACGGACTCTTTGATTCTCCGGGTTTTGCGGTCTCCTCGACCTTTGTCCAGGTCTTGTCGGGATTGAATAGCTTTAACGCCTCTGCAGAGTGCTTTGTAGTTTTGCCAAGATTTTTTTGGTAAATGATACCCTCCTGATTTACCATAAAAGTCATGACGCCGGAATTCCCGTATTCCGCAGGGTAGGCAATGATCGCAAATCCGAGGATCATTTTCTCCTTAACCACATAATTGTACGCCCCTCCGTGCGCATGTTTGCCCTGACCCTTCAGGATCGTGAAATAATACCCGTGGAACGGCTGGAGGTCCGGATTGGCATACCCTTCCTTTGCAGCCTGCGCGACCAGTGGTCCGAGAGGACTCTCTTCCCCGCCTTCCTCAGTTTCCCAGTAGAGGCCGTCGCGTTTCCCTTCGGAGCTTATTATTCTCTGAGCAAACTCTACCTTGCCGCTGCCGCCGCAATCCTTTGTCGCATACTCATGCTGGGCATCGACATATGCGTGCAGCACTTCCATGACGTGCAGTTCGTTTCTGCCTATTCTCCGGTTCAGGATCTCCTTTTTTCCTTTTTGCGTGTCGAATACCCATACTGAGTCCTTCTTCACAATCGGAATAGGCAGAGGCCAGCTGTCAGCGCCTACAGAAAGGATCATAGTGCCGTCTGATTTCTGCGAAAGGCTGTGCATCTTGTGATATGCCCTGAGGAATTTTTCACGGCCGGTCCTGTCCGACGCTTCATCACCGGAAGAGATCAGTTCCCTGCTCCCGGGACCAAGAACCGCAAGCATTTCATTCAGGTCATGAGACTTGACTGCAGCGACAAGGGATTCCACTGCTTCGTCAGGGGAGGGAAAGTTCTTCTGCGTTATGCTCTCTGCCTGAAGGGTTGCGGCAATTGCCGGCAGGCATACTGTGAAGGCAATAAGGCATGAGAGCACAGTCAACCAACGTGTCGTTCCCTTTTTGCGAGCAGTCACCCTATTCATTTGCTTTCTCCCTTGTATATCTGTCATCCCTGGAAAAATGCGCGACGGATTG
Source organism: Nitrospirota bacterium (assembly GCA_040754395.1). Taxonomy (NCBI): domain Bacteria; kingdom Pseudomonadati; phylum Nitrospirota; species Nitrospirota bacterium. The sequence continues at coordinate 1,740 of JBFMCL010000014.1, forward strand.
CTCTTCTCACCTGCGGAACACTCCTCCTCTCCCGCTGTCCCTGAATCCGTCGTCCTGCTGTCTTATACTCCTGCCCGGACGTATTACATCTATATTCCTGCGGCTTTCATTCCCCCGTTCGCTCGCTCTCCGCTCAAAACTTCCGTTGCCGATCCCCCTGAAGGGAGTATCCCGCGTCGGCGTTTGTTGAAATGTTTTTGGTGCAATTCTGACACCGGGAGCAGGCGATCCTTTCCGGATACCGACGGGACGCTTCGGAGATTCCGATGCCTTTTTCCTGTAACTTCCCGACGGGTATCCCCGCATTTCCTGACTTGCCGGTGATATGCTCGACGCCCTGGGTTTTGACCCGATGAAGCGTTCACTTGTTCTCCTGTCCCGATAGGCGACCCCTTTTCTGTGACTGGGGTCGTGACGCCAGAAAACCCTGCCGGAATCACGCCTATCGCGGTGCCTGTGGAATCGTTTTGTTTTATGGACATCTATATAGATATGCCGGACATGCCAGTCGAACCATGTCCAGGACCAGAAACCGATTCCAAGAAAAATCGGGGGGCTGTAACTGATATATCCGCCGGAGTAAACAAGCCCCGGCGGGTAGTACCAGTAATAGGGTGGATAGGCCGGATACCACCACGGTCCGTATACGTAAAGAGGATCATAGATCGGGATATAGATGGTGCGCGTTTCAATCGGCTCGATTCTGATAATCTCCCGCTCAATGATTACTTTCTGTTCTGCAGTAGACTTGAGATTTCCCTGATCCCGGGCTTTTTCGCGCAGTTCCTGGATGACATCCATAGCTTCCCCTTCCTGGACCAGAAAAGCGTCTCCCAGTTTCCTGGTCTGGTCCAGTTTCTCACTCATGGCGAAGAGGATATCCGGGAAATGACAGAGCGATTTTACGCTCGGGTCCCAGGACTTCAGCTGCAGGGCGTTGTCCAGTGAATCGCCTTTTAATTCCCTGTTCTGACGCAGCCAGCGCTCGGCCTCGACCACCTCAAGCGGATAGGTAGATGCCATCAGTATCTGGGCGATCAGCGAGTCGGGATAAAGCGCGATTGGAGCAAGCATCTGAGCAAGCTCTTCCTTGCTGAACTTTTCAGGCTGCTCAAGCGTATCGAAATCCTGGGCAGGCAGCCAGCCAGGTATCATAAGCATGGCGATGATGATCCATGCCAGACTTGCCATAATCATTCGCGTACTTCTCATCGTTTCTCCTTTTCCTGCGCTCCTGAAAAATCCGGACATCCCGGAAACCCTCACCTGATTTCCGTGAACGGCTTGGAATCATCGGGAGCTCTTCTTTTTATTGTAACAACAGCAGGGAAGGCAAACAAGGCCGGCATGGGAAATCAGCATCGGAAAGGAGGATTCAGGAAACGCGTTTCCAGCTGGTGTAGGTACTATACACCCCTCCGTTTTCGAAAATGTTTGACAAACAATTTAGAAAGTAATTACTATAAATATAATAAAAAAGAAAGGTGCGTGATAAAGATGAAGCCCTTTATAACATTTCCCGCCGTTGACAAACAGATATGCAGCAATTGCAGCATTACGCTGGGGTTAGATAAATTATCGAGAAACGTGGTAGATATGAGAGAAGACGAATGCGGCATGCCGGCAGTGATCGTAAGGTGTCCGGTATGCATGACGCTGCTTGAGTGGGAAACAAAGGGAAGCTGAGATGTTCTGCACAAGAGACAGAAAGGAACTCCCGGACTGTCTCTTTTTTGCGCCTCCATTTGCTTGAGAGGCAGTCGCGCAACGCAGCTTTTTCGTGATTCCCGCCGGCTGAGGGGTGCGCATTCCGAAGGCTGTCAAATTTTTTTCTTCTCAAAAGGAATCCCGTAAGCTCACTTGACAGGAATCACTGTTCAGCCTACACTGTGTATATGAAAACATTGAAGCATTTCAGCAGCTTGCTGTTCACAATCGCGTTCAGCATTGTATTGTCAGGCTGCGCGCACCTGCAGAGTCGTGACATTGTCTATCAGAATTCTCCCATCAGCAGTCTTATGGCAGGTGTGTATGATGGAGAAACCTCATACCGCACAGTAAGAGCACACGGGAATTTCGGATTGGGGACGTTTAACGGTCTTGACGGGGAGATGGTCGGCCTGGAGGGCGAATTCTTTCAGGTAACCGTTGACGGAAAAGTGCATCCGGTTAATGATTCCATGAAAACCCCTTTTGTGGTGGTGACTTTTTTCGAGCCTGATCTTACATTCCGGATCAGCAGCGTCTCTACCATGAAAGAACTGGAACAGTATCTGGATGCGCAGCTGCCCTCACGAAATATTCTTTATGCAATAAGAATCAACGGGATATTCGAGTATATTAAGGCGCGGAGCATTCCGAGGCAGCACACGCCGTATCCTCCCCTTGCCGAAGCAGTGCAGCAACAGGCGATCTTTGAATTCCATGCCATTGAGGGAACGCTTGTAGGATTCCGTTCCCCTGCGTATGCAGCAGGGATAAATGTCCCGGGATACCATTTTCATTTTATTTCGAAAGACAGAAAGAACGGAGGACATCTGCTTGACTGCAGCATGCAGGATGGTACCGCTGCGGTCGACAGTGCACATAACCTATATCTAACGCTGCCCGGTCACGGGGATTTTTATCGGGCGGGTCTTGCGGAGACGCAGTCAGGGGAACTGGACGCTATTGAAAAAAGCGGTTCTTTGAACAAGGAACGATAACAGTTTCTCCCCACAATAGAGACACAGCCAACCCCGGACAATGCCACATCACGAATCAATAGAAGGAGGACACGCATGGCGAAGTGGATCATTGATCCAGATCACTCTGTCGCATCTTTTGTGGTGAAGCATCTGATGGTAGCGAACGTGCGCGGCCAGTTCAACAAGATCAGCGGTACTATTCACTTTGATCCTGCTGAACCGGGAAGCGCCTCTGTTGAAGCATCAATACATGCCCCTGGAATCTACACGGGGATTCAGAAGCGCGACGACCATCTCAGGAGCCCGGATTTTTTTGATACGGCCACGTATCAGGATATTTCTTTTAGAAGCGCTAAGGTTGAAAAAAACACCGTGAATGCATTCAGGGTGACCGGCGAGTTGGTCATTCATGGAGTTGCCAGGGAAGTAACGCTGAATGCAGAATATTTCGGTCCAGAAAAAAGCCCTTACGGCGAGACCAGCCTGGGTTTTGCCGCGACAATAACGATCAACCGTGAAGATTTTGGTGTGCGGTGGAATGTCGCGCTTGAGAGCGGCGGAGTCATGGTGGGGCGGGAGGTCAAAATCTACCTTGACATAGAGGCTGATCTCTCCGGAGAATGAGTTTTTGTCGCAGGATCATTTCGGCAGATACCATTAACGCGGTTCGGGTGATTGCTTTTCAGTAGGGCATTTAATGCCCTCAAACGCGTAGACGATTCTTTTTTCCTTTTCAAGTCGTTTTTCGGGACATGGTGTTTTTGCAAGGTTCTTTACGATATTTTCGGCCTCCACCCTGCTGAAAAGGCTGTCAAGAGATTCTGCGATACACGTTGCGGTAAGGGTGTCAAAAATCCTTGCGTTCTCACCGTCTGTAACTGTGGCATACGGAATCTGATATTCCTTCACGCTCCGTGCAAATGCAATACTGTACCGTTCCCATGATTCCATGGAAGAAGGGCTGCATTTTACCGCCATGTAACTCACCTGGGAGATGGTAAGAATAAAATCTATGCTTACTTTTGACTCGCAATTCGGTAAGCCGAGATCGAATTCCGGATCTACTTCGATATCCTCTGGTGAATATCCCTTGTCCTCGGTCAGGATTTTCCAGAAATTCAGTCGCGCGCCTTCGAGTTGTATCGCTTCCACGAATTCCTTTTCCCTGATTTTCTGCTGCACGATTTCTTCCCTGTCTTTCATCGCGGGCTCCCTTATTGAAAGTTGGTTTTTGACATGCGCATTTCGGCGGTGTATGTCATACAGTATTTCTCTCGTATTGTAAAGGATAATGATGGTTACATCAATCCCCTTTTTCTCCAATGTTCCACGTGGAACACTGGGGAATGTTTCTGTTCATCTTCGCAGGGCTGCTCATGACTGTTCCACGTGGAACACCGGGGATAACAGGTGTTGTGAGCACTACTCACCCAGATTATTCATGAAGCGTGGAATAGCAGAAGAGATGCAGTATCAGCGCATCTCTTCTGTATAGAGCAAGAAATCTATGAATAATACAGGCTAAGAATATCCGAAAAAATACACCTGCTCACGCACTATATTTTTCCAAATACATGAGAAAAATCCATGCACGAAATAGCTCTTGTCAGTACTGCGCATATAAGGTATAGTATCTTAGCAATGCGCATCGATAAGCTTGAATTGATCGGCTTCAAGTCTTTCGGGGAGAGAACCTCATTCAACTTCCATCCCGGTATTACCTGTATCGTTGGCCCGAACGGGTGCGGAAAGAGCAACATTGTTGACGCGTTCCGGTGGGTCCTTGGAGAACAGAGCGCGAAGAGCCTTCGGGGGGAAAAAATGGAGGAGGTTATCTTTAACGGATCGGTTTCGAAGAAACCCAGGGGGATGTCAGAAGTGACCCTTGCCATTTCCGGGCTCAACAGCGCATCGCAGGCAGAGCAGGGAGATAACGGAGAAAGTTCGGGGGATACCGTAACGGTTACGAGGAGGCTTTACCGGTCAGGAGACAGTGAGTATCTGATGAATAAGAGCCAGTGCAGGCTGAAAGACATAAAAGACCTCTTTCTTGATACAGGGCTTGAAGTGCGAAGCTATTCGATCCTTGAGCAAGACAGGATAGCGGAGATTCTGAATGCAAAACCCCTTGAAAGAAGGTTCCTGATCGAGGAAGTCGCCGGGGTGATGAAATATAATGTCAGAAAGAAAGAAGCCCTTTCCAAGCTCGACTCATCGAGGGCGAACCTCCAGAGGATCAATGATATTATTATTGAAGTAAAAAAACAGATCAGTTTCCTCGACAGGCTGGCAAAGAAAGCGGAACGATACAAGAAACTCATCTCTGAGATTCATGCCATCGAACTGAAGCTTGCAAAGCGGGATTTCGAAAGTCTTCGAGAGTCCTTTCAGGCGCTGAATGCGGAATACCACGTGATCAAAGAAGAAGATGCGCTCAAACGGGCAGATCTCTCAAAGTTCGAAACTGCGGCAGAGACAAGAAGGCTCCAGCTTCTGGAAATGGAAAAGCAGGTGGATCAGGTGCAGGATAAATTCCAGAACCTTGAAAGGGAGATCGCTGACATCGAAAAAAGTATTGCGGTCGCGGGTTCAGAGGCAGAAAACTATTCAGAATACCTCTCGAAGCTGTATCAGCAAAAGGACGAATTTGGCAAAAAGGGATCTGATTTCCTGATTCGGAAACACGAACTGGAGCAGGCGGAAATTGATCTGCATGAGGAAATTCAGCGACAGAAAGAACTCTTGGAAGACAAGGCTGATTTCATCCGCGCTCAGGAGGAAGAACTCTCGGACAAAGAGGAACTGCTGGAGGGAAAAAGGCGGGAGATCTTCAGGATATCGGAGGAGCTCAGCTTCCTGAGAAACAACCAGAACAAGCTCCAGGCAGCGTTTGAAAACCTGAGGCACCGTGAAGAAACGTCCCAGAAGGACTCGGAACATCTCAAAAAGATACTGGGAGAACTGGATGCCTCATTGAAGGACCTTGAGGCAAACCTTCTCGAAAGAAGCAATGACATTATGCTTCTGAGAGAGAGAAAGGAAATAAAGGTCAAAGAAGCTGCGGCGGCGAACAACCGGATGGAAAACCTCAGAGAGACATTATCCAAAGTGAAAGAGGAACTTGCCTCCCACATATCACGGGTCGATTCCCTGAGAGAAATCGTATTCGATGAATCAGCGCAGGAGCTGTTGTCCGGTGAGGCGGGGTTTCACATGATTGCGGCGATTTCTGATGTCATCGAAGTTGACGATGAATATGAAAAGGCAATAGAGAGCGTGCTGTCTGAAAAGGTGAATTCCTTTGTCCTTTCCTCATACCATGATATCGAACATGCCATAAAAATATTAAAAGACAAGGGGTTAGGAAGAACAGCCTTTTTCCCTGCCGATGCAGTGCATTCCGCCGGACCACAGGATGAACCGGAAGGGGTGCTGGGAAGAGCGAGCACATTCCTGAAGGCAAAAGAAGGGTTTACGGAGATTGCCCTGAGTCTTTTTCAGAATGTATTTGTGGTTCCCGACCTGAAGGCAGCGCTGACCCTGATTGCCGTAAACAAGAGGCAACTCTATGTAACTATGGACGGAGACGTTGTGGAACCTTCCGGTGCGGTGATCGCAGGAGAAATTAAGGGGATTTTCAAAAGGAAAAGGGAGATACGTGAACTCGAGGACGCGATAGAAAACAGTAAAAACAAAATCCAGAGCCTCCAGGCTGAATTGAATGCAATCCTGCACGTGATTGATGCTCTGCAGAACGAAACAAAGGGAATAGAAGCCACGATCATTGAGAGAGAAAAAGAAGTATCTCTCAAGAAACTGACCGCGGACAATTACCGGGAAGAAAAAGAACGGAGGAGCAGAAAACTTGCCTATCTTTCCCTTGAGCTGGAACAGATAATGAGGGAAAAGGAATCTCTTGAGAAGCAGCTTGCCGAAAAGGAAGCGGAGATTCAGTCTGCCGACCTGAAGAGGGGTGCATCGGAGGAGATGAGTGCGAACCTGTATGAGGAAGTATCGCAGAAACGAGCAGGAATCGAGGAGTATCGTTCCGAGGCCACCGAGATACGGCTCGAAATAACCTCACTGAAGGAGAGGGGAGAGTCAGTCAGCAAGGAAAGAGAGAATATCGCGCGGGAAATCAGCGAGAGCGCGAGGAAGCAGGAATTTCTTGCAGAGGAGATCACCTCGGTAAAATCCCGCATAATGCAACGGCAGGAAGAGATCAAGGTGAATGAGGAGAAACTGAAATCACTCGTTACCGTTGCAGATGAATACCGGCAGGAAATATCCCGGCAGAGGGAAATCATCAGTAACGAAAATCATGAGCTTCTTGAGGCAGAACATGAACTGAAGAGCCTCAGAGCCCAAATAGAGACTTTTTCCCGGAGGATCTCCGAACTCGATGTCCAGAAGGCGGAGCATAGGCTGAAGATGGAGGCACTCACTGAAAACATCAGGCAAAATTACGGGCTTGCAATAGATGCCCTTGAAGCAGAACCGTTTACTGAGGAAGACGAAATACAGCTTGCAGAGTTGCGGCAGAAAGCGCAGGAACTCGGGCCCGTAAACCTTGGAACCATAGAAGAATACGAAGAACTGAGCAACCGGTATGAATTCCTGAAAAATCAGCAGGACGATCTGCACAAGTCAATTGCCGAACTCGAAGAAGCCATAGTAAAAATTAACGTGACGACCCGGAAAAAGCTTAGGGACGCATTTGAAGCATTGCGGACGAAATTCGCAGAAGTTTTTATCAAGCTGTTCGGTGGGGGAAAGGCTGAACTGGTAATGACGGACGAAAACAATATCCTCGAGACAGGCATCGACATCATAGCCCAGCCTCCCGGAAAAAGACTTCAGAATATCAGCCTTCTCTCAGGCGGTGAAAAAGCGCTTACCGCCTTATCCCTTCTCTTTGCAAGCTTCCTGATAAAGCCGACACCCCTCTGCATTCTGGATGAAGCGGACTCTGCCCTGGATGAGATGAATACCGACAAGTTCGCAAAGACGGTAAAGGAGCTTTCAAAAGATACGCAGTTTATCGTTGTCACGCACAACAGAAATACGGTAAGCATCGCCGATTACATTTACGGCATCACAATGGAAGAAGCGGGGATTTCCAAGGTGATCTCCATGCAGCTCGTTGAAGCATGATATCCGGGGGGTAACCCCTGATACGGGCAAGGGATGACCCTCACGCGCGTACTCACCAGAAATCTGTGCATGTAGAGATAGCTTTTTTACGGGAACACCGCATATTATACAGATATGAGCACCGGTTTAACCCAGATTGCAGACAAGTTTCCGGACCTCAAGATCTCCATCGAGCCGGAAGACCTGATATGTTATGGATTTGATGCATCCGGAATCGAGACAGCTCCCTCTGCGGTAGTCTGGCCGAAGAATACCGAGGAAGTTGTCAGACTGATGAAATATGCATACGATCACAGCATTGCAGTGGTCCCGCGCGGTGCCGGCACAGGGGTAACCGCAGGAGCAGTCCCGTCGAAAGGAGCGGTTATCCTCAGCTTTGAAAAGATGAAAAAAATCCTCGAGATCGATTCTGAAAATCTTGATGTGCTCTGTGAACCGGGAGTCATAAACGGAAAGCTCCAGAGCGAACTTGAATCGATGGGACTCTTTTACCCACCTGACCCTGCGAGTATGAATTTCTGCACCCTTGGGGGGAATGTCGCAGAAAATGCAGGGGGCCCGAGGGCCCTGAAGTACGGAGTGACCAGGGATTATGTGAGGGAAATGGAATGTGTACTGCCGAACGGGGAGGTAATCACTACAGGGGTGAAGACCTCCAAGGGAGTCGTCGGGTATGATCTGGCACGGCTCCTGATCGGATCGGAAGGGACACTTTCTGTATTTACGAAAATACGCCTGAAAATCTTGCCTTTGCCGGATGCGGTAGTCACGCTGCTGGCGATTTTTCCTGCGCTTGAAACATCAGGCGATGCGGTAACCAGAATCATCTCGTCCAGGATAATTCCGAGGACCCTTGAATTCATGGACAGGGAGGCAATCGCAGCGGTCGAAAACTTCAAGCCTGTCGGGCTTCCAAAGGATGCGGATGCGGTACTTCTCATTGAGCTTGACGGGCATCCTTCCACAATAACTGACGAGGCCGAGAAGATCGCCGAGATATGCCAGAATCTCGGGGCCGAGATACGAATGGCAGAAGATGAAGATGCGAGAAACCTGCTCTGGGTATCGAGACGGGCGATTTCGCCGGCCCTTTACAAGATAAAACCTACCAAGATAAACGAGGATATCGTAGTCCCGAGGAACAGGGTTACCGCGATGCTGAAGTGTCTGCGAAGGCTTTCAGAGGAAAGCGGCATAAAAATAGTGAATTTCGGCCATGCAGGCGACGGCAATATCCATGTGAATATCATGGTTGACAGGGCAGACAAAGAAGAATATGAAAAAGGGCTTGGCCTGGTAGAAAAGGTATTCAGGGAAACGCTTTCTCTCGGCGGAACTATCTCCGGCGAGCATGGAATCGGTCTCACAAAAGCAGGGTATATCGGAATGGAACTTTCCGAAAAAGAGATGGAAATCATGCGTTCTATAAAAAAGGTCTTTGACCCGCAGAATATCCTGAATCCGGGCAAGATATTCCCGCGGTAACCCCCTCCCTGTCCCAAAGGTGTTCCGGAAAATGTCTGCATCATCCTTCATTACATTTCTCAGGAGAGTGTCAGTGCAACAAGATCCCCGGTTTTTAAGAGAACTCCAAAGAAACAACAGGCGTTGCTCATTGAAAACACCTCGTGACTTCCCTATACTATCACTCAAGACATCAGGGGGTACTGGTTCACTACAAAAGAGCGGAGTCGACCTGGTCATCTCATGAAGCAGCAGGTTCCCATGAAGACAGCATATCACCATCATCATGCTACAGGATCGTGTGGCGTCGGATTCGTCTGCAACATAACCGGTAAAAAAACCCATCAGGTGGTTCAATGGGGGGTAGAGGCGGTGAAAAACCTTACCCACAGGGGCGCTGTGGGTGCAGACGGAAAGACCGGAGACGGCGCAGGAGTGCTGTTTCAGGTACCGAAGGGTTTTTTCCGGCAAGTGATAGAAACGTCGGGATTCACTCTTTCGGATATCGATAATCTGGCCGTAGGCGTCGTTTTTTTCAGGAACCGCAGAGAAGAAGAGATCGAAAAAATCCTTCATGCCCAATCTGTGAGGACTATAGGCTGGAGGACTGTTCCGACACGCAAGGATGCCCTTGGATCGGCAGCCCTTGCCGCAAAGCCGGAGATCAGGCAGGTCTTGCTGGATATGGAGAATATTGCATACGGGAAACGGGAAATCGCGCTCTATTTAGCCCGGAGAATGATTGAAGAGGCCTGTGCAAGCGACGCGTATGTCTCATCGCTCTCATCAAAAACCATCGTCTACAAAGGGATGCTGGCAGCGACACATCTCGAACGTTTTTATCCCGACCTTTCAAATCAATTGGTTGAATCAGCCTTTTGCCTGTTCCACCAGAGATTTTCTACCAATACTCTTCCGGACTGGACACTTGCGCAGCCGTTCAGGGTTCTGGCACACAACGGGGAGATCAACACGATACAGGGGAACAGGAACTGGATCCGGGCGATAGAGCCGGATCTCCGGCACGAAATATTCGGAGAATACGGGGAGCGCATCAAACCGATCCTGTCCGGCGAAGAGAGCGATTCAGCATCGCTTGACAGGATTATCGAACTCCTTATGCTGTGCGGTTTTTCGCTTGAGCACGCAGTCAACCTGTGCATCCCGCAGGCATGGGAATGCGGTGATTTTGCAGACCAGGAAAAGAAAAGGAGCACAGAAGCCTTCTTTGAATACCAGTCTTTTCTGATGAAGCCGTGGGATGGACCTGCAGCGGTCGTCTGCACGGACGGCGACAGAGTGACTGCACATCTTGACCGGAATGGCCTCAGGCCGCTCAGATATATCCTGACCGAAGACGGTATCCTTGTGCTGGGCTCTGAGCTGGGGATGATAGACCTGGGGCGAAGGGAAATACGAAAAAAAGAACGGCTGGGACCCGGCGATACCCTCACGGTGGATTTCTCGAAGGGCGAAGTGCACACTACCGATCATGTCGTCAGCGTGCTGGCAAAGCAGAAACCGTACGGGGAATGGACGGACAGGTATCTTGTGCAGCTGCGGGTGAGCCCCGGAGAGAACAGCCCCCCGCTGTCTGATCTCACCAGGCAGCAGATCGCGTTTGGCTATACCTCGGAAGAAATAGATTTCAGCCTGCGGGGAATGGCAGAGACGGCAAAGGAACCGACCTTTTCCATGGGTGACGATACACCTGTCCCGTCACTTGCGGTGCAGCCCCAGCTTTTTTTTCGCTATTTCAAACAGAGATTTTCACAGGTTACCAATCCGCCGATCGACTCTGTAAGGGAACGTATGGTGATGTCCCTGAGGATGAACCTCGGCCATAAACGCAACTTCCTTGTCGAGACTCCCGAACATGCGAAGAGATTACAGCTCGATTCCCCGATTTTGCTTGAAGGCCAAATGAGGAGTATTAAACGCCAGACAGTATTCACCGTGAAGAAAATCTCTCTGACCTTCCCCGTGACAGACGCAGGGGGTCTTCTTCAGGCTGTCAGAAGACTTGAAAAGGATATCGTGCAGGCGGTGAAAGGGGGCGCAGAGATCGTCATCCTTTCAGATACCGGGATCTCGGCGGAAACAGCGGCGATACCGGGCCTGCTTGCAACAGCGGCCTCTTTTGCAGCACTCCGAAGGGAAAGGCTTGCCAACAGGGTCAGTGTAATCATCGAAACAGGAGAAGCCAGGGATGTCCACCATATGGCCTGCCTTATCGGCTATAATGCTTCGGCGGTATATCCCTATCTTGCGTTGCAGACAATCGGAGCCCTGTGCGAACAAGGGGTCATTCCTCTTTCCTACACCACGGCTTCCGCACATTACCGACAGGCGCTCGAGGAAGGGCTTCTTAAGGTGATAGCAAAAATGGGTATTTCTACCCTCAGTTCTTATTACGGGTCCCATTTGTTCGATATTATCTGTCTGAACAGCGACGTTGCAGAGGAATTCTTCCCGGGGACTCCTGTGACGATCGAATCAGACGGATTACCCGAGATTGAACAATCGCTCCTGCTGCGTCATTCAGAGGGGTTTGCCCCGGCCGGGCCTGTGCTCCGGAATACAGGCTCTCTTAAATTCAGAAAAGGTGGGGAGCTTCACGCCTGGTCGCCTCCTTCCATCGTAACGCTGCATAAATTCCTCAGGAGTCAGGATACAGACGCCTACCGGGATTTCTCAGGGAAAGCCGATGAACACGCGGTCTTTATCAGGCATCTTCTGCAGTACAGAAAAGGAAATCCCGTGGCCCTTCATGAAGTCGAGCCGGAGGAGAATATCCTGAAGAGGTTTTTTTCGGGGGCAATGTCTGTGGGAGCGCTTTCTCCCGAGGCACATGAGACGATCGCAGAGGCGTGCAACAGGCTCGGGATCAGAAGCAACAGCGGAGAAGGGGGGGAAGACCCTCAGCGATATTTCACGATCAAAAACAGCGCAATCAAACAGATCGCTTCAGGGAGATTTGGCGTTACCCCGTCATATCTGGCATCTGCAGCCGAACTCGAGATAAAAATGGCGCAGGGGGCAAAGCCGGGTGAAGGCGGACATCTTCCTGCAGACAAGGTTACCGGGTACATCGCGACGCTCCGGCACTGCTGTGCCGGCAGTGTCCTCATATCCCCTCCGCCCCATCATGACATCTATTCCATAGAAGACCTTGCACAACTTGTCAATGACCTTAAAGAAGCGAATCCCACGGCGAGGGTCTGTGTAAAACTGGTTTCCGAGGCTGGGGTCGGCACAGTTGCCGCAGGTGTGGCAAAGGCGTATGCCGATATTGTCCAGATAAGCGGCTGCGAAGGAGGCACAGGAGCGGCTTCGCTCAGTTCGATAAAAAATTCGGGGAACTACTGGGAAATAGGGCTTGCAGAGACGCAGCGGGTGCTGATCGAAAGCGGACTGAGGGACAGGATAACCGTACGGGTTGACGGCGGACTGAGAACAGGGAGAGATATAATCATTGCAGCACTTCTTGGCGCAGAGGAGTTCGGGTTCGGGACCGCAACAATGATTGCCGCAGGCTGCATCATGGCAAGGCAGTGCCATTCCAATACCTGTCCGACTGGCATTGCCACGCAGGACGAAAAACTCAGAAAGAGATTCAGGGGAAAGGCCGATGACATTTGTTTATACTTCAGGACCCTTGCGCGGGAAATAAGAATGCTGCTTGCCGAAATGGGAATGAAAGGCCTTCAGGAGATAATCGGGAGAACAGAATTGCTTGCCCCTGTTCCTCCGGACAGCGGACCTGCTTCCGGGAGAATCAGGCTGGAACGGTTCTACCACACATACCCTGAAGATCTCCCGAGAACCTGTTCTTCAAAAAGAAACGACAATCCCGCCGTCTCGCTGAACAGAACGCTCGTCAGGGACTTGCTCCCGTATATTGAAAACGCAGAACCTGTGGAAAGGGAATACACAATAAGAAATGTCGACAGGAGCATCCCTGTCAGCCTGAATTATCATATCGCTCTACGATACCGTGACAACGGCCTTCCGGAAGACACCCTCAGGCTGACCTTTCGGGGAACTGCGGGACAGAGTTTCGGCGCGTTCACGCACCGGGGCCTTTCTCTCACCTTAATCGGCGATGCGAACGACTATGTCGGAAAAGGGATGTATGGAGGGCGAGTAGTGATCAAGCCGGACCGTATGCGGGATTCTTATACTCATGTCGTTGCGGGAAATACTCTGCTCTATGGTGCCATTGGCGGAGAATTTTATGCAGCGGGAAGGGTCGGCGAACGTTTTGCGGTGCGGAACAGTGGCGCGACAGCGGTTATTGAAGGTGCCGGTCATCATCTCTGCGAGTACATGACACGGGGCACTGTGCTGGTATTGGGCGAACCTGGCTACAACGCAGGCGCAGGAATGACCGGGGGAACCCTCTATGTGTACGACGAGCGAGATACGCTTGCCGGGAAAGTGAATACCGCATATGTCCAACTGTTTCCGCTGGAAGTCAGGGAGGAGATTTTGGGCCTGAGGCTTCTCCTTGAGCGCCACCATAAATACACAGAAAGCAGAAAGGCAGCGGATATCCTGAGCCGCTTTCAGGACCATCAGCATCTCTTCAGGAAGGTCATCCCAAGGCATTTCTGTCCTGTATAGCAGGGATTCACAAAAACCTTTCAGCGCACCGCAGATGCAGTGTCCGAAATTCCCTGATGTCTTGCGGAAATCCGGGGAACAGTTGCATAACCCTTTTTTGCCCGGTATCATTGAAATATATGCGGTGGGCGCGTAATGCGTTGCGCAGAAATACCACAGCATAAGGCGCTTCACCCATGAGACTGGCAGGTCTGAACATTATTATCACGAGCGGGATACTGCTTCCCGGGAACACAGCGTGGACAACTGAGAGAACTATGCATAAAACAATCTTCAAGAGGATACTTATCATTGCGGTTATTGCAGGCATTGTTGTCGCGTTCAAGATCTTCAACCTTGGAGAATATTTCACCCTTTCCTATATAAAAGCATCTCAGCACAGATTTGAAATCCTTTATAGTGAACATCAGTTCCTTGTAATCGGCGGGTACATGCTGATTTACATCCTTGTGACATCATTGTCTCTGCCCGGTGCGGTAGTAATGACCCTAGCAGGGGGAGTGCTCTTCGGGTTGTTGATGGGGACCATTGTCGTTTCCTTTGCAAGCACCATAGGCGCAACGCTGGCATGCGTTGTATCGAGGTTCATCCTGCGTGATTGGGTGCAGGGAAAATTCGGCGACAAACTTGCCACAGTAAATGAAGGGATCAAAAAAGAGGGAGTATTTTACCTGTTCACCCTCCGCCTTATCCCTGTCTTTCCTTTCTGGCTTATCAACCTTGTAATGGGACTCACGAGGATGCCTTTGAAGACCTTCTATCTGGTTTCACAGGCGGGAATGCTGCCCGGGACCATAGTATACGTAAATGCAGGAAAAGAACTGGCGGGGATCGATTCTCTTTCCGGAATACTTTCACCCAAGCTGATTCTTTCGTTTGTGTTTCTCGGACTTTTTCCGATCATCACGAAGAAATTGGTTGCTTTTTACAAATCCAGAAAATCCGGGAATACTATCCCGCGGGAATAGGGAGAGTAAAAATGGCAAAATATATGTTTGATATCGGCATTCTCGGGGGAGGGGCTGCCGGACTCACTGTTGCATCAGGGGCTGCCCGGTTTGGAGCAAAGACCCTGCTCATTGAAAAGGAGAGAAAACTGGGAGGAGACTGCCTTCATTACGGGTGTGTGCCGAGCAAAACGCTCATCAGGACTGCGCACATTTATCATCTCATAAAGCGTGCGGAACAATATGGACTTCCCCGCGCTGACCTGAAACCGGTCGATTTCCAGGCAGTTGCACGCAGGATTCAGTCGGTAATTGGTACCATTCAGGAGCATGATTCGGAGGAACGGTTCTGCAAGCTCGGGGTAAAGGTCGAATTTGGCAATCCGACATTTCATGACGAACATGCCGTGCGTCTGAATGGAGCACTCTACTCCGCAAAAAACTGGGTTATTGCCACAGGGTCTTCCCCTTTTGTTCCTCCCATAGATGGCCTTAATAAGACACCTTATATTACGAACAAAGAGCTCTTTTCTCTCAGAACTCTTCCCAAGTCCATGGTCGCGATCGGCGGCGGTCCCATATCGGTCGAGATGGCACAGGCCTTCAATCGCCTGGGAACTAAAGTTACCGTGGTTGAACTCGGGAATCAGATTCTCGGGGCTGAGGACAGAGATATGGCTGATCAGCTTATGCAGATTCTGGTTTCCGAAGGGATAACATTTCATTTGGGCTCTCTGCCCCTGGAGACAAAAGACCTCGGGAATGAAAGAGAAGTGCGCATTAAGGATACCGGAGGCAGGCGGATATCCCTGAGGGCGGAAACAATCCTTGTTGCAGTCGGAAGAACAGCAAACGTGCAAGGCCTTGGACTCGAGGGCATTTCAGTGGAAACCGGCGAAAAAGGCGTGAAGACAGACAGCAGGCTCAGGACGAATTACTCGCATATCTATGCTGCGGGAGATGCGACAGGGGCATATCAGTTTACCCATGCTGCAGGGTATGAAGGCAGCATTGTACTCAGCAATGCTATTCTTCATCTGCCGAGGAAAGCAGATTATACCTATCTCCCTTGGTGCACTTATACCGACCCTGAACTTGCAAGCATAGGGATGAACGAAAAAAGGGCAGCGGCAGCCGGCATATCATATTCTGTCTGGACGGAGGAATTCAGGACGAATGACCGGAGCCTTGCCGAAGGCGAAGAACGAGGCAGGATCAAGCTCCTCCTCGACGAGAAAGAAAAGCCTCTTGGCGTCCAGATACTCGGCCCGGGTGCAGGGGAACTGATAAGCGAATGGGTCGCGGTCATGAACGGGAAAATAAAGCTTTCGACTGTTGTGTCAGCCATTCATCCCTATCCAACCCTCGGGGAGATCAATAAAAAGGTTGTGGGGACGTTCTTTGCCGGCAAAATCTTTTCCGATAAGGTAAAAAGGGCATTGAAATTCTTTTTCAATCTGAAGGGACGGGCATGCGGATAGGAACACTTTTCATTTCGTTTTTCATAATGGTTCTTTTTTTGTTTCAGGCATATGCCCAGAATGAAAATGTCCTGATTCGTGAAGAGTTCCGGGATCTGGAAGACTGGAGGCCGCTCCATTTCCCGAAGATCAAAAAGCATTCCACGTATTCCATCGTTCAAGAAGAAGGGAAAACATATCTGAGAACAGCAAGCATTGCCTCCGCATCGGCGATAGTCCATAAAAAGGAATTCGATGTGTATGAGTATCCAAGAATGAGATGGAAATGGAAGGCAGAGAATGTCTATAAAAAAGGAAATGTAAAGGAGAAGTCAGGTGACGATTATCCTTTGCGTGTCTATGTTATCTTCAAGTACGATCCTCTGCGCGCATCCCTGGGCCAGAAGATCAGGTATGGCTTAGCCAAAAAAATCTATGGTGAGTATCCTCCGCACAGCAGCCTCAGCTATATCTGGGCGAACAGGAAGGACGAACAGGGAATAGTCACGAATCCCTATGCTGATGAATCAAAAATGGTGATCCGTGAGGCTGGCCCTGACAGGATCGGACAATGGCGGGAAGAGAATGTACATGTGGTTGATGATTACAGGAAAGCATTTGGAGCTGATCCGCCGGCGATCGCCAGCGTTGCGGTGATGAACGACTCAGACAACACGGGAGAACGTTCCGTTTCCTATATTGAGTATATCGAAGTCTACAAATAGCATCCTTTTACAGGGGATACATGTACAAAAAAATCAGTGATTATGCCATTATCGGTGACCTTCATTCCATAGCACTCGTGGGACTTGACGGATCAGTTGACTGGTGCTGTCTCCCTCACATTGATTCCCCCAGCGTGTTTGGCGCATTGCTTGATGACAAAAAAGGAGGATGCTTTGCGGTAACTCCCTCAGGTGATTATGATTCAGCCGCCAGTTATATGGACGATACGAATATCCTGGTAACCCGGTTCAGGACGAGAACGGGTGTTGCGCACATTACTGATTTTATGCCGGTTCCCGTGCACGGACAGGAGGATATGGAAGAGGAACATCATGAGCTTTATCGTTTGATACAGGTACTGGAGGGAGCAGTCGGGATAACACTCCGTTTCGAGCCCCGTTTCGATTACGCACGGGAAAAACAGGTATGTGAAAAAAAGGGTAAGGTCGTCCGATGCACGGGGAAAAACCTCTCTGTCTCACTGCTGTCGACCCATGATTTCATTCTTCACGATGAAGGAGCTGCGGCGCTGTGGAATCTCAACGCAGGGGACAGGATATGGTTGCGGATGAAATATGGCATGGAGGATCAGTCTGCGCTTGACATTCAAAAAGCCGAAAAGGCCTTAAGAGATACCGCGACATACTGGCGGGACTGGCTGGGCAGGAGTGAAACAGGGGTAACCGTTGATCTGGGGCCCTATCGTGAAATGGTGAAACGGTCTGCACTTGTTTTAAAGCTTCTCTCTTATGAGACCACAGGTGCGATTGCTGCGGCAGGGACGACGTCCCTTCCCGAGGAGATTGGCGGGAAAAGGAACTGGGATTACCGGTATACCTGGATACGGGATGCAGCATTTACCCTTCAGGCGCTCTTTAATCTCGGGCATCTTTCTGAGATGGAAGGATACCTCAGATGGATTGAGCAGCGCATTGAAAAACATGGTGCGGCAAGACTCCAGGTAATGTACGGGCTTCGTGGTGAGGAGGAATTGCCGGAACAGGAACTCACACATCTGGACGGGTATAAAGGCTCCCGGCCAGTGCGCATAGGAAATGCAGCAGCAAAACAGAGACAGCTTGACATCTATGGTGAGTTAATGGATGCAGCCCAGAAACTGTCTGACTATGTCGGAAAGATAGATGCCGGGATGTGGCCATTTCTCCAGGGTATCTGTGAGTATGTGATTGCACACTGGCAGGAAAAAGATCACGGTATTTGGGAGGTTCGGGGGGGACCCCGTCATTTCGTATATTCGAAAGTCATGTGCTGGGTGGCGATTGACCGTGGCATCACTATTGCGCGGCGGTATGGGTTCCCTGCTGAACTGAAAAAATGGAAGAAAGTGCGTGAGGACATAAAAGAGGAGATTTTACGGAAGGGCTACCGCGAATCAAAGAAATCATTTGTCCAGCATTATGATACTGATATGCCGGATTCAAGCAATCTCTTGCTTCCGCTCCTTGGGTTTCTTCCGGTTGATGACCCCCGCATACTTTCAACAATTGAAGCTACCCGCAGAGAACTTGACAGAGAAGGACTTCTGTACCGGTACAAAACAGAAGACGGATTGCCGGGCGGAGAGGGGGCATTTCTTCTCTGTGCATTTTGGCTGATCGATTGTCTCATTGCCCTCGGAAGGATCGAAGAGGCAGAACGCCATCTGCAACGGATCGAGAGGCTTTCCAATCATGTCGGGCTTTTTTCTGAGGAATATGACGTACGCCGGTCCGAACAACTGGGAAATTTCCCGCAGGCCTTTACCCATATTGGATATATCAATAGTGTGGTTGCCCTCTGCAAGGCAAAAGGACAGGATCGTACGGAACCGCTGATAGAGAGAAAAAGGCCGGGATATCTGCTCCTTTCCGGTACCGTTGTTCTCAATGACGGTGAATCTCCGAAAAAAAACCCCTCAAAAGACATTATCATTCACCTCAAGCGCGCCATGAATATTCTCAGAGGGGCGTTTTTTGATACACAACATGGCAGGGTTGCGTACGAGAGGATGCACAAATCCCCGGCCTACGGGGAATATGTAGCCCTCACATACCATCTGAAAAACCTTAATCTGAGCCGTTTACAGTCGAGAAATGAACAGGTGGCGTTCTGGATTAATGTATATAATGTTCTGGTGATACATGGAGTAATAGAACTTGGAATCAGAGATTCCGTGAAGGAGGTGCGGAGTTTTTTTCGGAGAGTTCAGTATCAGATACAGGGGATGTTCTTCAGCCCGGATGATATTGAACACGGTATTTTGCGTGGGAACAGGCGCCCTCCTCACTCCCTGTTCAAACCCTTCAAGGCAAAAGACAGGAGGCTGGTTTTTTCGATCAGACCTGTAGACCCGAGGATACATTTTGCTCTTGTATGCGCATCATCTTCCTGTCCCCCTATCGAAATATATACACAAGAAAACCTTGACAGGGAGCTGGATATTTCCGGGAAGACCTTTCTTAATTCAGGTGGTGTCATTATTGACAAAGAGAGAAGGCTCGTATCTCTTTCAAGAATATTCAGATGGTACGGTGATGATTTTGGAAAGGATCAGGCGAAAAGACTGAGGTTCATCGCCTCCTTTCTTTATGAGAAAGAAGACGCGGACTTTCTGAGAAAATATGCTGAAAGCATAAAAATATCTTATCAGGACTATGACTGGAGGCTGAACAGATATTAAATGCGTGTACGAAAACTGACCCTCTGCGTTTCTTACCCCTTGTGGTGCTTCGGGATATGGAAACACCACTAGCTCAGACACACAGGGGGAACACCATAGAACTGCACGTCTTCGATGCAGTCAGGATGGAGAAGAAATGGAGTGAACAGGCGAAAGAGTGATCGAGGCAGAAATGACCACCTTCAGTTCATGCAATTCTCTGGAACAGCGTATAGACATACGGCCTTTCCTCTCCCGAAGGCATGTGATAGGTATAGTCGAAATGTTCCCGCAGAGAGAACTCATTTCCGAGAAAATCCGCCAGCATGTCCTGGTCATAATTCCTGATCCGCAACCCGCTGCACCATTGTGCTCCCTTCAGGGAAAACGCTGCGATGATCACGTATCCGCCATGTTTTACGATCTTTTTCAATGTAGCCAGGTACCCCTGCTGCTGCTGTTCCTCCAGGAGAAAATGCAGTACCGCTCTGTCGTGCCACAGGGCAATATTCTGCAGCCTGTGAAGGTGAAGAGGCTGTGTAATGTCGTCGGTAATCCATTGAACACGCGAAGCCTTTTCCTCTCCGAGCCGCTCCCGCAGTTTCTGCAACGCGACCTCACTGATATCCACCGCGATGATGTTCTGGAATCCCTGCCGGAGAAGGCAATCAATCAGTGTGGTTGCGCCTGCACCCACATCGAGGACCGGGTCCTCCTTATTGAGGATGCATCGGGAAATCAGTCTGAGGGAAGGTTCCGGCATGGACTCGTACCACCCAAGACGGTCAACCTCTTGAGAGGCGTACACCCTGTCCCAGTGTGCCTTAAAGTCTTTGTTCATTCCAGAGAAAGATTTCTCAGGAGAAAGCGCGATGTTTTTCTCCTCATAGGGCGATGCCCGTCCATATTTTTATCGCTGTTGCACAAATTACGGCTGCAAGCAGCCACCGCAAAAACTGCACCTTTGTTTTTTTGCTGACGATGCTTCCTGCGGCCGCTGCGGGAAGGGCGCCCAGCACAAGGGTTGCGGCCATGAGAAAAGGGATCTGACCGGTTGCGGCCTTTCCGACCAGCCCGGCTGTTGCAGAAAAAAGACCGATTGCAAGGGTGCTGCCGAGCGCGACCCTGAGCGGAATCTTCAGGAGATACAGCAGGATCGGGATAATGATAAAGGCGCCTCCCTGTCCTACAAGGCCCAGAAAAAAGCCCACAGGAACCCCGATAACGATCGCTTTCCCTTTGCTGAAAGATACCTGATCTGCTATGTCTTCATCCTTGAAGTAACTGCGGGGAATGAGCATGGTTACTGCAGCAACCAGCGAAAGCATCCCGAGGATGCACAGGAGCAACGTGTCGGACATTGTTTTGGAAATAAGCGCCCCGCTGAGCGATGCAAGAAACAGAGTCGGCCCAAGGGTCATTACAAGGGTTCTGTTGACAAGTCTCTGTTTCTGGTGCCACAACATCGCTGTTGCAGAGGCAAAAAACCCCTGCGCCATGGTAAGTCCGGTGATGCTCTTCACGTCAATTGCGGAAAACCCGAGAACCTGCGGAAGATAGAGCAACAGCGGAAACATGATAATCCCGCCCCCGATTCCAAGCATCCCGGAAAAAAATCCTCCGGTTGAGCCCCCAAAAAAGAGAAACGCATAAAACGCCGCAGACATGTTTTATCTCTCCGGAAATGCAGAATACATTTTTCCCCTTTTCACGCTTAAGTATAGACTAAATCTATTAATTTATAATAATCGATAGTTTATATCTATATAGTAAAAAATTGTGCGGGATATTGTCAATCTTTAAATGTGTGATGAAGGAAAACTTCCCGGGAGGTATCAGATTCCCGCTTCATCCCGGAGATCCCGGAGTATCGAAAGGCTTTCCGGGGTCATTTCAGTCTCATTGATCTCGAGGATAACGCCGATATCGTACCTTCTTTTGAGTAATTCCCTGAGCGCCGAGACTTCTCTGCAGTCTGGCCGGAGCGGCCAGTGGTCTGTGAGGCCGTTGCGCCAGCCATTGTTTCGATGCATATGTACATAATCTATTTTATTGATCTCTTCCTGATGCAGGGATCTGACGAAATGCACCGAATTTATCCCTGCAAGCTCCACATGTCCGAGGTCAAGTGTGACTGAGGCAGCATACCGATGCCAGAACCACCGCACATCGTGGGTATCCCTTGCATTCTCGAAAGATACCCTCGCAACAGCGGACAATTCATCCAACGCCTCCTGAAACCTCGAGTGATGGTGACCAAAAAGTCTCTTGCCTTCATAGGTCTTCTCATCATGAAGGATAAGTGCAAGGTCGGACCATTCAGCCATTATCCTGAGCGCGTGCATCATTTCCCTGTCCAACAGATAGTAGTTCACAGGATGAATGACATAGCGGATGCCTCTTTCCCTGCACATGCGGGCGCAATGCTTCATTTGGGTGAGGTTGTCCTTCATTCCGCAGTACACAGATATCTGAAAAAACTCTGCGTCCCACGTGTCCAGCTCTTCAGAAAAAACCACTCTCGTACCGATGCGCATACTCATATTGTAATCAATACCGCTTTCGAAAAAATACGGCGGAGAGAGTGACAGAAGCCAATAAATCCGTTTGACAGCACACAGCGGTTTAGAGTAGTATTGAGTGAGCACTCACTCAATTTATTGAAACATTCACCGTCTGCAAGGATTTCCGGCAATGGTGCTGATTCTCCGGCAGAAGATCCTGCCCGGGAGAAAGTGCAGAGGACAGGAAACAGCATGCTCAGGGACAGTAAAGAAGACCGAAAAAATCATGACAAGCGGACACGCATCCTTGATGCCGCACTGAAGACATTTGTGAAACGGGGCTTTCCCGACACGAAGGTTGCCGAGATTGCGTCGGAAGCAGGAGTGGCTGAAGGGACGCTCTACAACTATTTCCCGAGCAAGGAGGATCTTCTCCTCGCCCTTTTTGATGAAAAATGGGGCGGAATCATTGAGGAGATCAAAGGAAAGATCAGCCGGCTTGACGACCCGAACAAAAAATTGAAGGCAATATTTTCCCTGGTCGTGAGGATGTTCAAGAAGAACAGGCAACTGGCGGAGCTGTTCATGGTTGATGTCAAGCAGAGCAGCATTTTCCTGAACAATTACACGATCAACCGTATTGTGGAATTTCTTGACATGATCGAAGAGGTTCTGGAGGAGGGAAAGGAGAAAGGGATTTACCGCAGGGATCTTGATACCCGTGTCGCAAAGATGATCATTTTCGGGGCAGCCCAGGGAATTCTCCTGAGCTGGGTGTTGAGTGAATCGGCAGCGGTAAGAAAGCAGACCTTTAAGTTTTCCCTCTATCGTGCTGCAAAGACACTGAAAGACATTTTCAAATCCGGACTGGTTGGAGAAAAACAATGATATTTCAAGACCTGAAGGAGTTTATCGCATTTCTGGAAGACAAGAAGGAACTGGTGCGTATTAAGGCTGAGGTTGATCCGGTGCTCGAAGTAACAGAAATTACCGACAGGATATCGAAAAAGGGCGGGCCAGCCCTTTTGTTCGAAAATGTAAAGGGCTCCCGGATGCCGATAGTAATCAATCTCTTCGGCTCCTACCAAAGGATGAGCTGGGCGCTCGGAGTAGACGACTTCGGCAAGATCAATCAGCGTTTTGCCTCTCTGCTGAAGGGCGAGATTGATTTGAATATGCGCGAGAAGCTGGAGGCACTCTACGGTCTCTACAAGTTGAGTGCCTCCAAGCCAAAAGAGATAAAAAGGGCGCCTGCCCAGGAGATAGTGAAAGAAAAGGACTTCTCCCTGTTTGAATATCCTGTGCTGAAATGCTGGCCCGGAGACGGAGGGCGGTTTATCACCCTTCCCCTTGTGATCACAAAGGACCAGGAAAGCGGGAAGCAGAATGTGGGAATGTACCGGATGCAGGTCTATGATGAAAAAACTACCGGAATGCACTGGCATACGCACCATGACGGTGCAGTAAATTACCGCAAGGCGGTGAAACTCGGCAAGCGGCTCGAAGTTGCCGTTGCCCTTGGCGGCGATCCGGTGACCATCTTTTCAGCGACAGCGCCGCTCCCGTACGGGATTGAGGAGCTGTTTTTTGCGGGGTTCCTGAGGGGCAAGCCGGTCGAAGTGGTCAGGGCAAAGACCGTTGACCTGCTGGTACCTGCACGGGCTGAAATCATCCTTGAGGGATATGTCGAGATCGGTGAAAAGAGAAGGGAAGGACCGTTCGGCGATCATACGGGCTATTACTCGATCGCTGATGACTATCCGGTTTTTCACGTGACCTGCATAACCCAAACAAAAGATCCTGTATATCCTGCGACAATCGTCGGAAAGCCGCCTATGGAAGACTGCTACATGGGAAAGGCGACCGAGCGCATGTTCCTTCCGTTTATTAAGATGCAGCTTCCGGAGATCGTGGATGTGAACCTGCCGCTCGAGGGCGTATTTCATAATTGTGCCCTGATCTCCATCAAGAAGGCATACCCCATGCATGCGCGAAAGATAATGAATGCGATCTGGGGGCTCGGGCAGATGATGTTCACGAAATTCATCTTCATTTTTGACGAAGAGGTGGATGTGCAGAATACCTCTGAGGTAGCCTGGAAGGCTTTCAACAATGTGGATCCAGCCCGGGATATCATGATTGCGGAGGGGCCTCTCGATGTTCTCGACCATTCTGCTCCACAACCTATTTATGGGGCAAAGATGGGGGTAGATGCAACAAAAAAATGGCCGGAAGAAGGGTACCAGAGGGAATGGCCTCCGGAAATTCACATGTCTGAGGAGATAAAGACGCTTGTCGAGAAGAGATGGAAGGAATATGGTTTTAAGTGAGAGAAAAGCCTCTGCGCTGGGTGGGCATCGGAATGGCGGGTAAAGTAAAAATATATCTGGAGATGATTAAATTCCAGCACAGTATTTTTGCACTGCCTTTTGCATATCTCGGTGCCTTTCTTGCAAGAATGAGGGTTCCTGAGCTGGAGACGCTTTTCTGGATTACCCTTGCGATGGTCGGCGCAAGGAGCTTTGCCATGGCAGTGAACAGGCTGATTGACAGGGAAATCGATCGCAGGAACCCGCGGACTTCGGCAAGGGCTTTACCGCAGGGACTCCTTTCTGCATGGAACGTAGTAGTGTTTTCTTTTTTCAGTCTGGCGGTCTTTTTGCTGGCGGTATATCACCTGACGCCGATATGCCGTTATCTCTGGCCTGCAGTGGTGATCCCGTTTGTTATATATCCTTATACCAAGAGGTTCACCTGGCTTTCCCATTTTGTGCTCGGCTTCTGTCTCGGTCTTGCACCGGTGGGTGCCTGGATAGCGGTGACCAACACGCTCAGTCCGGAGCCGCTCATAATTGGCGCGGCAGTCCTTTTATGGGTAGCAGGCTTTGATATTTTTTATGCGATTCAGGATATGGATTTTGATATCAGGCAGAAACTTCATTCGATTCCTTCAAGGTTTGGTATCAGCACGTCTCTTGCCCTGACAAGGATACTTCACTTCACAGCAGTAGCACTATTGGTCTGGCTGGGAATACGGCTCGAAATGGGAATATTCTACTTTGCAGGGGTTGCCGCCGCTGCCCTGCTGCTTGCGTATGAGAACAGCATTATCAAGGCAAATGATCTGTCGCGGCTGAACGTCGCGTTCTTTACGATGAACGGGATTGTCAGCATCGTCATGTTCTGCTTCGTTGCCATGGAAATATTCTTCAGGAACCCGGGCAATGTCTGAGTTCGTGGTCGGCATCACGGGTGCGAGCGGGAGTATTTATGGCATCAGGCTTATAAGAGAGCTTTGCCGGAGAAATCATGCGGTCAATGTAGTGATCACTTCCGCCGGGAAACAGGTGATGCAGGAGGAACTTGGGGTGTCCGGTTTTGACGATATGGAGAAGCTGGGACTTGCGGAAGCATGCAAATCGCTCACGCTATGGGAAAACAGTAACTTCCATGCGCCGTTCATGAGCGGATCAAGTGCACCTCAAGCGGTCATTATGATTCCGTGCAGCGTGGGAAAATTGGCTGCCATTGCACACGGAATCTCTGCAAATCTGCTCGAAAGAACGGCAGATGTGGCATTGAAGGAAAGAAAAAGACTGATACTTGTAGTGCGTGAAACGCCTCTCAGTCTGATCCATCTCGAGAACATGGTAAAGGCTGCGAAGGCAGGCGCTGAGATCCTGCCTGCGATGCCGGCGTTCTATCACCATCCTCGGACAATCGACGACATGGTCAATTTCATTGTGGGAAAGGTCTTGAACCTTCTGGGAATCGCACATGATCTTTTCCCGGCATGGAGAAAAGAGTAGCGATATGAAAGGTACTTCAGGGAGGGCAATACAAGGAATCGGAGGAATCAGAGAAACGTCTGCATCTCACGCAGGGGTATTTATAAAAAGGTACGGAATGGAATGAATAAGGAGAATCTCAAGAGAATCGGGGAAAAGGTCGGCAAGGGCATGCGGCTTTCCAGGGAAGATGCGCTCGATATGATGGAATCGCACGATATCCTTACCCTCGGAAAGCTTGCAGACAGGGTAAGGGAACGGAAATCAGGCAACTATGCCTATTTCAATGTCAACCGTCATATCAACCTGACCAATATCTGTATATCCCGCTGCAAGTTCTGTGCATTCAGCCGGGACAAGGAGGATCATGATGCATATGCCATGACCATCGATGACGTGATGGACATCGCACGGGATGCCCGCAATCTTGGCATTACCGAATTTCACATCGTCAGCGGCCTGCATCCCGACCTTCCCTTTGCGTACTATCTCGAGGTGATCTCCCGTTTAAAAAATATGATGCCCGAGGTGCACATTCAGGCCTTCACTGCAGTTGAAATCGACTATTTTGCCAAAATCGCGAAATGTTCGGTCAGGGATGTCCTGATACAGTTAAAGGACGCCGGCCTGGGCTCACTTCCCGGCGGCGGTGCCGAGATCCTGAATTCGCGGGTGCGTGAGGAGGTCTGCGCAAAAAAAGCATCTGCTGAGGAATGGCTGGAAGTCATGAGGACAGCGCATAGCCTCGGGCTGAAGTCGAATGCTACCGTGCTGTACGGGCATATTGAGAGCAATGAGGAGCGGGTAGCACATCTTCTGAGACTAAGGGAACTCCAGGATGAAACAGGGGGGTTTCAGTCCTTTATCCCGCTGCCTTTCCATCCGAAGAATACCCAGATGCCGGACTTCACTAAACCGACCGCCATCGAGAATCTGAAGATGCTGGCGATTTCAAGACTCCTTCTGGATAACTTCCCTCACATTAAGGCATTCTGGATAATGCTCGGCCTGAAAATTGCGCAACTCTCGCTCCTTTTCGGGGTTGATGACCTTGATGGTACCGTTGTTGAGGAGAGGATAACACATGCCGCAGGAGCTGAGACCGAGCAATCCATTTCGCGGGAAGAATTGCTGGAACTGATTTTCGCCGCCGGAAGAATTCCGGTGGAGAGAGATACCCTGTACAACATACTCAGGGTATACGGGAATGCCCAACAGGGTGCAACGGTTGAGACCTAGGGTAGGACATATCCAGTTTTTGAATTGTCTGCCGTTATATTACGGTCTGGTGAAGAACTGCGCCCTGCTTGATATAGAGCTCATTAAAGGCATGCCTACGGAACTGAATAACCTTCTGGTAAACGGCGGTCTTGATATCTCTCCTGTTTCCTCTATCGAGTATGCCCGGCATCATGATTCACTGGTATTGTTTCCCGATTTTACGGTGAGTTCAAACGGTGAGGTCAAAAGCATACTCCTGCTCAGCCGCTGTCCGATAGAAGAATTGTCGGATCAAAAGGTTGCGTTAACTACAACCTCAGCAACTTCACAGGTCCTGCTGAAAATCATCCTCAGCCGCGGCTATGGCGTTGCTGCAGAGTATGTCCCCTGCAGGCCTGATCTGGAAAGCATGCTGGCCGTTGCAGACGCAGCTTTGCTCATAGGGGATATGGCTTTGCACTACTATGATAAGACAGATGACTATTACTGTTATGACCTAGGACGTGAATGGAAAAAGCTGACCGGGAAAAGAATGGTCTACGCGGTCTGGGCGGTCAACAGGGACTTCGCCGAGACAAAGAATGAACTGTGCGGGAATGTCTTCGATACCTTCAAAAAATCAATGAATTACTCGGCAGAGCATCTTTCGGAAATAGTTGCATATGCCGCCAAATGGGAACCGTTCAGCCCTGCGTTTCTCGCAGGATATTTCCAGTCTCTCCATTTTGGTTTTGGTGCTGAGTATCAGGAAGACCTGCTATATTTCTATAAAATGGCGTTTCAGATGGGAGAGATTGAGACTGTTCCGGAACTGGAATTTGTCAGTTTCCGTGCCGGAGTTACAACTGGAGTCACAATATGATGCCGCAAAAGATTTTGCAGGAAGTGATATCTGGCAGGAGAGTAAGCACTGCAGAAGCAAAGTATCTTTTTGAAGAGGCTGATCTGCTTGAGACTGCAAAAGCTGCTGATGCTGTCAGGCAGAAGAAGCATCCGGACGGAATCGTCACGTTTCTCATCGACCGCAATGTTAATTACACCAACATCTGTCAGAACCAGTGCGCATTTTGTGCGTTTTATCGTCCCAAAGGCCATCCTGATGCGTATGTCCTGAGCCAGGATGAGATTGAGAGAAAGGTTGCCGAGACGGTTGAACTTGGCGGCACCCAGCTTATGCTTCAGGGAGGGATCAATCCTGACCTCTCTATCGAGTATTATACGACCATGTTCAGGGAAATAAAAAACAAATTCAGGATCAGGATTCACAGCCTGTCTCCTCCTGAGATCGTGCATATCGCTGAATCAGCAGGGATGTCTATCCCGGAGGCGCTTAAGGAACTCAGGAAAGCAGGACTCGATTCATTGCCGGGCGGAGGTGCCGAGATTCTCGCAGACCGGGTCAGGCAGAGGATCAGCCCGCGGAAGATACTCTCCGGACAGTGGCTTGAAGTTATGGAAGAGGCGCATAAGCTTGGGCTGAAGACAACAGCGACCATGATGATCGGCACGGTTGAAACTCTTGAAGACAGGCTGGAACATCTTCTCAAAATACGTGACCTGCAGGACAGAACTGGCGGATTTCTCTCGTTTATCCCATGGACATTCCAGCCAGGCAACACCTCGCTGGGAGGAAGTCCGGTGTTCCCGCTCGAATATCTGAGGTTCCTGTCTCTCAGCCGGATATTTCTGGATAACTTCCGGAATATTCAGGGCTCATGGGTCACTCAGGGGAAGGATATCGGCCAGGTTTGCCTGTCTTTCGGCGCAAACGACCTTGGCAGCATCATGATCGAGGAGAATGTGGTACGGGCTGCAGGCGTTTCCCACAGGATAACTGTTGAGGGTATGGTTGACCTGATACGGAAAGCCGGAAAGATTCCTGCCCAGAGGGACACAGAATTTGCTATTCTCAAGGCATATAATGCCTGAAACAGGCTCACCTGTCTGAAGAATCAATGGTTTCATGAGTTAAGGATATGATAAGGAACAGAGAAATCCCTAAAGCAGAGTTTGCCTTCATCGGCGGGTCCAGCACCTATGCGGTTGATTTCCCCGGCGACCTTGGCCTGAAAAAGACGAAAGTGCTGGATAGAAAAACATTTATGACTCCTTTTGGAGAGAGCCCGGAATTCACCCTGTTCACAATCGGGGGAGATAATGTGCTGACGCTCAGGATGCACGGATGGCGTGCCGGCGTCAGGCGGGCAGAAGCTTCGCGCCAGGTCTTCTGGGTTCTTGAGCAGGCCGGGGTAAGAACCGTTCTTGCGGAGGGAGGAGTGGGAACAATACGGCAGGACATGAAAATGCGCGATTTTATCGTCCCTGATGATTACCTTGACCTTTCCCTAAGGAAGGATGTCTGTCTTTCTGATAGGTATCTGCTCATCATGCGGGATCCGATCTGTCCCGACCTCTCCGAAGTGCTTGTTTCTGCAAGCAAAAGATTATTTCCTGACAGAAATGTGACAAGGGGAGTATATGCAGTGACTGACGGGCGGCATTTTGAAAGCCGTGCGGAGGTCAGGATGATCGCGGCTATGGGCGGAGATGTTATTGGTCAGAGTCTCTGTCCTGAAGTGTATCTTGCCCGCGAGATAGGGGCATGTTATGCGGGTGTGTATCTGGCGGTCAACAGGGCAGAGGGAATCGGTACTGACTGGAGCCATAAGGAATTAAAGGATATTTTCTATCAGGAAGGTATCAATATCGGAAAAATCATTCTTGAAAGTCTCTCCGAGATACCACGGTTGCAAAAGAAAAACTGTCAGTGTGCACAATTGAGAAAAAAGACTCTGCTGAAATCATAGAAAGAAAAACTCTGAAAATCCCCGGTGTTGTTCATGAACCATTTCGACCATAAAAAGCGTGATGCACAGCAGGTGGAACAGATGTTTTCTGCGATCGCATCACGCTATGACTTCCTGAACCATGTGCTCAGCTTTGGACTGGACTTTGGCTGGCGAAGAAAGGTGGCAGAGGAAACCGGAACAATTCAATGCCGGAGAATTCTCGATGTCTGTACAGGGACCGGGGATATGGCCATCGAGCTCTGCAAGTTCTGGAGAGGAAAGGCGCATATTGATGGGCTGGATTTTTCCCATGAACTTCTTGAAGTGGCGAGGCGAAAGATCAGAAACACTAAACTCGTGGACATGATAACCTTAAGGGAAGGAAATGCCGAAGACCTCCCCTATCAGGATGAACAGTTCGATGCCATTACTATTACCTTCGGCCTGAGGAACATCAATGACAGACTCAGAGCGCTCAGGGAATTTTACCGTGTAGCCAGGCCGGGAGGCTGTTTTGTATGTCTGGAATTCAGTCAGCCGAGAAATGCTTTTTTTTCAGGGATTTATTCCGTGTATCTCCTGAAACTGGTGCCGCTTGTCTCAAGACTCCTCGGCTCAAACCCCGGCGCGTACAAGTACCTTGGGGAAACGATAAAGGATTTTCCTCCCCCCACCGACCTTGCCCGGCTGATTTCGACCGCGGGATGGAGTGAGGTAACCTTCCGGACACTGGCAGGAGGGATAGTGGCACTGCACCGGGGCGTGAAATACTGATTCCTTACTATCCCTTATTATTCATGAATTTTTCTGATTATCCTGAGGACAGAGTATTTTTGCTTATTCTCAGTCGTTCCTTCCTGCGAGCTCGCAGACGGGATCAATAGTCCCAAGGCTTTTACGGTCTATCACACCTATCGTTAAGTTCTTTGTTAACTTGCTCTTTATCATACAAGGCTTTTGCCTCTTTATTTTCACATAGTGTATTTGACTATCAGCAAAAGAATCCGCGCAAATACTCTATCCTCAAACGCTATTCCACGCTTCATGAATAATCTGGGCTATCTGTCAATTGCATATCAGTCAGTTTCTTTCCCTGTGTCCTGCAGTTTCAGCTTGTTGAATTTTTTCAGTTCCTCAACAAGTTGTTCTTCTGATATGGCTCCTATCCTGACCAATGCTTCCCCGAAAAAAATATAACTGTCGGACTGTTCTTTCAGCAGATCGTCCACTTGCTTCTGTGTCAGGTACTTTTCACGGACTGCGATTTCACCGAACTTATCGAATGTCTCCTCCTGCAGTATCAATATCTTCTGTATATCCTCATCACTGAGCAGACCTTTTGCCTTTGCGAGTTCTCCGATCTGCAGATTATTTTTTTTCTGGATATACCTCGCCTGAAGGATATCCAATTCGGTAATGAGTTTTTTCCCGAGCAGATATCTGCCGAATTTCAAATATTTCAACTGGAGAATCATTAAATCAATACTACATTAGTAAAAGGACTTTGACAACACTTTTCATTTTCATGAGAAGAGGACCTGAAATGCCGGTGTTGTTTGAGCGTGAGCACCCTGCAAAACAACTCCGTTTTAACCAGAAATCGGGATGAAAAGGATACCTTGACAAACAATTCTTTGACTCCCTATACTTTGTAGACGATGAACCAGCAGACACACGAACTCCATGAACGCGGGACGCAGCTTTTTGAAGAAGGCAGGTATACAGAGGCAGAACCCATCCTGAAGGATGTAATCAGCTCGAATCCACGATATGCTGATGTCCATAACAAGCTTGGAATAATATCTCATCTGAGAGGGGACTACAGGCAGGCAGCGGCGTATTTCAAAAAGGCGCTTGAACTGAATCCCCACTATACCGAGGCATCGCTGAATCTTGCAATAACCTACAACGAGCTCAGTGAATTCAAAAGAGCACAGGAGGTGTTTTCTCTCGCCGCCCAAATAGCGCGTCCCACCCCAAAGGCAATTGACCCTTTTATTGCAGGGAAACTTGCCAACGAACATTACAAGCTCGGTAAAATTTATCTTGATTTCGGCATGAATGATGAGGCTATCGGAGAATTTGAAAAAGCGGTCAGGATGTTTCCCCGCCTCCCTGATGTGCATACAAAGCTCGGAATTGCGTTGAGGAACAAGGGTCTTATCGAAGATGCCATTACGCATTTTGTGAAGGCAAAAGAGATCAACCCTAATTATGGTCCTGCCTGGGTTCAACTCGGGCTGAGCTATTACATGAAAGGTCTTACCGGGCTCGCCCTGGAAGAATGGGAAAAAGCGCTGCAACAGATCCCTCACCTCAAAGAGGCAGAAGCATACCTTGGCCTTCTGAAGAAAGAGGAAAAATAATCTGCGGTGTCCCTCCTCGAAATAAGGGACCTCGTCATATCCTTTAGATTTGCCCACCAGACTGTTCAGGTCGTTTCACATCTCGATTTCCGGATTGAAGAGGCCGAGGTATTCGGCCTTGTGGGGGAAAGCGGATGCGGAAAAAGTCTGACCGCTCTGGGCATTATGGGGATCCTGCCGCATAATGCACGTGCGGAAGGCCGGATAATCTTCAAAGGTAACGATCTGCTAACACTTGAGAAAGGAGCCATGAGAGCGTTAAGGGGCAGGGAACTCGCCATGATTTTTCAGGAGCCGATGACTTCGCTGAACCCAGTGCTTACCATAGGCTATCAGGTAGCCGAGGTGCTCAGGACACACCTCGGACTCTCCAGAAAAGACGCGATGGCGCAGACCGTTGAGCTCCTGAAAGCCGTGAAAATACCCTCACCGGACATAAGGATAAAGGAATATCCTCACCAGATGTCCGGGGGGATGAGACAGAGGGTCATGATCGCGATGGCGATAGCCTGCAATCCGTCCCTCCTTATCGCTGATGAGCCAACAACCGCGCTTGATGTTACCATCCAGGCCCAGATTCTCGATCTCCTCAGAAACCTCAGAAAACAGCGGCGCATGGCGGTATTGCTGATTACTCATGACATCGGTGTCATTGCAGAGAATGCTGCTTCCGCAGCCATTATGTATGCGGGAAGAATTATGGAAATGTCCCGGGTCTCGGGTCTCCTGACCACGCCAAAACATCCATATACCATCGGACTTCTTGAGTCACTCCCGAAAGCAAAGGGGATTCCCCTCAAACCAATCCCGGGGTCTGTGCCGAGACCTCATGAACTCCCACCGGGTTGCAGGTTTTCGAACCGGTGCCTCTCCATGATTCCTGAATGCGAGAAAGAGGAGCCGAGACTGCGGGAAATTACGCCGGGACATTTTGTACGGTGCATACGCGCAGGGGATATCAGATGGGAATCTTAGATGTCATACGCCTGAAAAAATACTTTCCGGTCAAGCGAAAGGCATTTGCAAAGCAGGAATGGCTGAAGGCTGTTGACGGCTTAGATTTGTCCGTACAGGAGGGAAAAGTCTTCGCACTGGTGGGGGAAAGCGGCTCGGGGAAGTCAACCGTGGCAAGGCTCATCCTGAAGTTGATAGCTCCTACGTCCGGAAAAGTCCTTTTTCAGGGCAGTGACGTCAATGGAATGGGACGGGATGAACTCCTGCGGTTCCGGAAATCGGTACAGATCGTGTTTCAGGACCCGTTTGCATCGCTCAACCCCCGGATGACCGTATTTGATACTCTCTCGGAGCCCCTGAAAATACACGGAATTGGTCAACGGTCAGAACTCAGGGAGAGAGTAGCCGGCCTGTTGCATAGCGTTGGACTTCAGACCGATGTGTTCACCCGCTACCCGCATGAGTTCAGCGGTGGCCAGAGACAGCGGATCTGTATCGCAAGGGCACTTGCTGTTTCACCAAAGGTTATTGTGGCAGATGAGCCTCTCTCAGCGCTTGATGTGTCGATTCAGGCACAGATCCTGACCATTCTGCAGGAACTCCAGCGAACCTCGAATATCTCATTTCTCTTTATCAGCCATGACCTCAGGGTAGTGCAGTATTTCAGCGATGAAATCGCTGTCATGTATCTTGGAAAGATCGTGGAATCAGGAAAAACAGATGTGCTTTTCGATGCACCGCAACATCCTTATACCGTCGAACTGCTTTCGTCCGCCCCTAAAATCACGCCAGGTGGAAAACCCAGAGAGATCCTGAAAGGAGATGTCCCAAGCCCGATTGATATTCCGCCGGGGTGTCCCTTTCATCCGAGATGCCCGAAAAGATTTGACCCTTGTGACAGGATTGTCCCAACGCTACAGGAGACAGGAAACGGATTTGTGTCCTGTCATCTGTTCTAGCTGTTTTGTTTTCGTTTATCGAACCGCAGTATATCCCCCGGGGATTCCGTCTTTTGAGAGCACAATCTGCCACACCTGCAGACAGCGTGCCCTGAAGGTTCCTGCGCAACTCAAAAGATAATATTTCCACATGCGGTAAAAGCAATCATCGTAGAGTTTACGCAGTTCTTCCCAGTT
Source organism: Nitrospirota bacterium (assembly GCA_040754395.1). Classification (NCBI taxonomy): domain Bacteria; kingdom Pseudomonadati; phylum Nitrospirota; species Nitrospirota bacterium. The sequence goes on from JBFMCL010000014.1 coordinate 36,221, forward strand.
CCTGTGAAAGTTGTCAAACCATGACATAAGCGTTCGGTCATAGTCAGGACCGAAATTATGCCAGTCTTCGATTACAAAGAGGTTCTCTATGGATTCACTGATCTGCGCGCACAGTTAAAAACAACTACCTTATAAAGCTCGATCCTGAGTGCCAGATTTTTTTCACCGTTTTTTCTGGCCGCAACGGCATCAGCCTGCAAAAAAATTCATCGAGGCGATCACATTCCCACCATCCGTTCATGAAGGTTTCGCCGAGGCCAAGGCTCCCGTCCCTGAGAACCCGTTTGAAAAAATCCTGATTTCCTATGCGTATGTCCGCGGGATTGGACCCATCGATGACGATCCCTGCAGGATGCAGAATCTTCTGCACAAGCCTTCTCAGTTCTTCGATTCCAGACATCTTGAGAACCCGTTCAGACTTATCTTGATATTAGCAATTTTCGCAAAAAATGCAAGTGCCGCACACGCTGTGCTGCTTTTGCAGGCATTTCGGCAAGGAATGCCCCTGTGTTCAGGAGGATAGAAGAGCATTGTTTCACGGACGTGATTCAGGATTGCGGCAAACCGCAGCATACTGGAACTGAGATATTCTGAAACAACTCCGGGATCAAAGAAATACCATTTGTGTATTTCCGGATAGTCTCTCTGTGACGGGATGATGCATCCCGGGAGATGCTGTATGTCGGCAGGGAAAAATGGTAATATTATCAGACAGAAAAAGGAAGGTGTAGCCTACACAGGATGAAAAATCGTTTAATAGAACTGATCATTAAAAAGGCGTTCAAATACAGCAAAGAACCGGTATTCAGGCTTGTGTCCGGCAACATGAGCAACTATTATTTCAACTGCAAGGCAGTTACGCTTCATCCCGAAGGCATGTATCTTATCGGCAATCTGATTTTTGACCTCATTAGTGACCTTGCAGTGAAAGGAATCGGCGGTCTTACGCTCGGAGCTGACCCGATAGCCTGTGCAGTCGCCTATACCTCTCACACCAGGAAGAAGCCCATAGAAGCGTTTGTGGTGCGCAAAACTGCAAAAACACACGGCACCATGCAATGGATTGAGGGAAACGTAACCAAAGGAGACTGCGTCGTGATTGTTGATGATGTCATAACCACAGGAAAATCCACCATCGAAGCAATAACAAAGGCCCAGGAAGGCGGTCTCCGGATTGTGGCGGTGGTTGCCCTCATCGACAGGCAGGAGGGCGGACGTGAGGCGGTAGAGGCATTGGGGTACAGACTGAATGCGCTCATTACCAGAGATGAAGTGATGGAGCGATACACACTATAGGAAAAACCGTCCCGCGTTACTTCGGACCTCCCGCTTTATGAAGTGTTGTACGGCTTATTCCTTTTCTGATCCCCAAAGCCGGGGGTCAAGTGCATCCCTCAGCCCTTCGCCGACAAGATTGTAGCTCAAGACAGTGATGAGGATCGCAAGGCCCGGGTAAAGGGATAACCACCACGCGATTTCGATATTGTCCTTTCCGGCGGTCAGGATATTGCCCCAGCTTGGATCAGGTGGCTGGACACCGAGGCCAAGAAAGGAAAGTCCTGACTCAATGAGGATTGCCCCTGCGACGCCGAAGGTTGCCGCGACAAATACCGGCGAAAGGGCGTTCGGAAGGATATGTCTGAAAATGAGCCGCCTGTTGGTAATCCCGATTGCCTTTGCCGCATCCACAAAATCCCGTTCTTTCAGGGAAAGGAATTCGGCTCTGACAAGCCTTGCAACATCCATCCAGCTGGTAATCCCTATGACAACCATAATCGTAAAAATGTTCGGTTCAAGGATTGCGATGACCGCAAGGATCAGAAAAAATGTGGGAAATGCCAGCATGATGTCGACAAATCTCATTAAGACCGCGTCTGTTTTTCCCCCGTAGAAGCCTGCGACAGCCCCGATAATGATGCCTATTACCAGTGCAATGCCCACTGCGACGAACCCGACCTTCAACGACACCCTGCTGCCCCAAATGATTCTTGAGAGCAGGTCCCTTCCAAGTTCATCGGTCCCGAGCAGATGCTGTGTCCCGGGAGGGGAAAGCACATTATGCACATCTATTGCTGAGGGATCATAGGGTGCGATGAAAGGGGCGAGAAGGGAGGTGATGATGAGGATAAGCACAACTGTGGCGCCAGCGGCCGAGAGACGGTTTCTCGTAAACCTTTTGCCTATGATGGTGACAAGCCGCATTTTTCTGCGCTACTTTCTCACTCGTACTCTCGGATCAACCATTGCGTATGATATATCTGCAATCAAGTTTCCGAACAGGGTCAGTATTGCTCCTATTACCAGAATTCCCATGATTGTGGGATAATCCCTTGCCATCGTTGAGGAATAAAACAGCTGCCCCATGCCGGGGATTGCAAAGATTGTCTCAAATATGACCCCGCCGCCGATAAGGCCGGGAACCGAGAGGCCGAGAATCGTTACGATCGGCATGAGGGCATTCCTGAATGCATGTTTTATCACTACCTGCGTTTCGGCCAGACCTTTTGCTCGTGCTGTCCTGATATAATCCTGCCTGATAACCTCGAGCATGCTCGAACGGCTGTAACGGCTCAGCCCGGCAATCCCGCCAAACGCTGAGATCCCGACAGGAAGAATAAGGTGTTTAATCCAGTCTATCAGCCGTGCAAAAGGCCCCATCTCGGATACATCAATGCTTTGAATGCCTGATATGGGGAGAACACCCATGTTGACCCCAAAGAGTATCATAAGCAGGAGCGCGAGCCAGAAGGTGGGCGTCGAAAATCCGATGAACACAAAAATTGTAGAGAGTTTGTCAAACAGCGAATATTGCTTTGTGGCAGACAGGACCCCGATGGGGACTGCAACAAAGAAAATCAGTATCAGTGAGAGAATGTTGATGGTCAGGGTTATGGGAATTCTTTCGATTATCTTGTCAGCGACCTTTCTGCCGTCAACGAATGATTTGCCGAAATCGAGGTGCAGAAATCTTTTCAACCAATCGATGTATTGCATGTGGAGCGGTTTATCGAGACCATACAGCTTTTTCAGGTTCTCTTTTGCCTGGGCGGTCACCTTCAGTGACATTTCAGTCTGCACTTCCACCGGATTGCCGGGAGCAAGATGGATGACGGTAAACGTTACTAAGGTGATCCCGAATATGAGAGGTATCATGAGGAGGATGCGCTTTGCGAGATAGGAGAACATGTCTTTAATTATAGTGCAAACTGCTTACACTGTGCAGCATGGTTTTAACTGTTCTCTCACAGGATAGTGCAAATATACCGCGCTCCTCAAACACTTTTTCCCTGTGAAGAGAGATTTGAAAGGGTTGTTTTCAGGTTATTTTTTGGCGATTGAGGTATTCTTCAGATATTTTCCTGTAGAGGACTCTTTTACATTGCTTAACGCTTCAGGCCTGCCTGCAAAGATAATCCTGCCACCTTTATCCCCGCCTTCAGGTCCCAGTTCTATAATCCAGTCAGATGCCCGGAGAATATCGAGGTTGTGCTCTATTACCAGCACGGTATTTCCTATTTCCACCAATCTTTGAAGAACGTCAAGCAGAGCCTGAACATCCCTGAAGTGAAGACCGATAGTCGGTTCATCAAGTATATATAGATAGCCCTTCCGGGTTCTCTGCCCGGTTTTTTGATGAGAGGAAGGCGCGAAGGTGTGGTTGGCCATCTCGGAACAGATTTTCAGCCTCTGTGCTTCACCCCCGGAGAGTGTCGTTGCAGGTTGACCGATCCGGAGGTACCCGAGCCCGATATCCTGAAGAAGGGACAATTTTTCCCTGATGCGAGGCGTATCCTGAAACATTTCAGCGGCTTCGTCAACGGTAATAGCCAGGACCTCATCGATATTTTTGTCACGGTATATTACCCGGAGTGCCTCAGGCTTATACCTTTTTCCATTGCACTCTTCGCACTTCACATAAAGGTCTTCGAAAAAGTACATCTCCATTTTCTGATATCCTGCACCCTTGCAGGTTTCGCACCTTCCGCCGGGCACGTTGAAGGAGAAAAATCCCGGACCATATCCGCGGGCTCTGGATTCTGCCTGCTCGGAGAAGAGTTTTCGTATCAAATCAAAGATTTTTAAATAGGTTGCAGGATTTGACCGGGGACTCCGCCCTATCGGGTCCTGGGAAATAAGCTTCACCCCCTGAAGATGACGGGAGCCCTCCATTGACCGGTATGGCAAGGGAAAATCATGTTCTGTCCTGAACGCTCGTGCCAGTGCCCGGTAGAGCGTTTGCACGATAAGGCTGCTTTTGCCAGAACCGGAGACTCCTGCCACAGTTGTCAGTGTCTGCAGGGGAATCTCCAGATCAACCGTTTTCAGATTATTTCCGGAGGCACCGGAAAGAACAAGCGTTTCCCCGGTGCCGCTTCTTCTCTTAAAAGGGGTGGAGATGTTATCGATTCCCCTTACGTACCGGGATGTATTAGTTTCAGTCTTCAGAAAATCGGTTTTCGTTCCTGAAAATATAATCTGCCCCCCCTTCTGGCCGCCTCCCGGCCCCAGTTCAACCACCCAATCAGCAGATCCGATGATTCCTTTATCATGTTCCACGACAAGAATAGTATTGCCGAGCTGTGATAACTCTGACATGATATCCGAGATGATCTCTGTGTCCCGCGCATGAAGTCCGACAGTTGGTTCGTCGAGCACATACAGGGTTCTGGTGAGGAACGAGGCTATCTGGTTTGATAAGTTCACCCTCTGGTATTCACCCCCCGAAAGAGTCCTTCCGTCCCTGCTGAGGCTGAGGTAATCAAGGCCAACCCTCTTCAGGAAGCCGAGTTTGAGATGCACCTGTCTCAGTATCTCTTTGGCCATATCCCTTTGAAAAGGAGAAATATCGATATTGGCAAAAAACCTGACTGCTTCCGATATCGGCATCCTGCAGAGTTCGGCGATATCAAGACCCGAAAGCCTGTAAGCAAGGGATTCCCCTCTCAGTCTTTTGCCCTCGCATTGCGGACACACCACCGGCCGCCGGTATCTGCTCAGGAAGACTCGCACATGAAGCTTGTATCTCCTGTTTTCCATATCTTCAAAAAAATCGTCGATTCCGTAGAAATTTGGGCATCCCCTGAAAAGCAGAGATTTCTCAGTGTCTGCAAGTTCAGAATAAGGTTTGGTGATATCGATGCCCTCTTTTCCGGCTCCCTTTATAAACTGTTGTTTCCACCACCGGTATGCCGGCTTGTTCCAGGGATCGACCGCGCCTTTTGACAACGACAGGCTTTTATCGGGGACGATCAAATCCTCATCGTACCTCAGAATGTTGCCGAATCCTTTACAGTGAGGGCATGCACCGACAGGATGATTAAAGGAGAAGAGGAGAGGATAGGGTCTTGGCAGTTCGATACTGCATTCTTCGCAAGCGTTTTCGGAAGAGTACGCACGCATTAAAAAATCTTTGTCACGCACAAGAAGTATCTTTATTTTTCCATTGCCTTCTTTCCATGCCATCTCAATTGAATCGGATAACCTCGGCTCATTTCGTATGACGAGCCTGTCGAGAACGATATCAAGAGCCGCGGGCTGAGAGCCGGGCGCCGTGAATCTGTCCGGAGAAGCAACATCGACGACTTCATTGCTGATCCATGCACGGTAAAAGCCTCGCTGGGCTAATTCATCAACACTGCCGGCTGTTTCAAAGAGAATCATCGCCTTTTCCCCATAGTGGTGTTCAATAAGATCCGATGCTACCTGCGAAGGGTCCCAGGTTCTGATCTCCTTGCCGCATTTGAGACAGAAGGGCGCGGCAATTTTTGAATACAAAAGCCTGAACAGATCATAGAGTTCGGTTAATGTGCCTACAGTAGAACGGGAACCGCGTACCGGATTTTTCTGTTCGAGTGCGATGGCTGGCCGTATGTTATGAATTGCATCGACATCAGGCCTGTCGAGTTTTTCAAGAAAAAGCCTCGCGTATGTTGAAAGCGACTCTATGAACCGCCACTGGCCCTCTGCATAAATGGTGTCAAAGGCCAGAGAGGATTTGCCTGAGCCTGATACTCCAGTAACCGCAATGACTGTATTATGGGGCAGGCTGAGGCAAATATTTTTCAGATTATTCTGCTTAGCGCCTTCAATTATCAGATTTTTTTCGGGCATCTCAATATTTTAACACTATTTGCATGGCAACTTTATTCCGAATCCGTTGACAGCTTTTTTACCTTTATGGTTTAATAAAATACCTTTAAGGATGGCCCAGTGAGGCCGGAAAGGTGAAGGAGGCAGCATGCGCTGCGAACAACATCCATCTTCAATGAACCTTCCACTCGGGTGAGAGGAAGGTTTTTTTATGTCAGTTTTCATCTGCCGGGCCTGCTACAGAGTGAATATGCAGAGGGTTATCCAGCAACGGCAATGTGCCGAATACGCAATTATTTTTTTCTGCTGCGGGAGAATGCAAAAAACTTTTGGGGGTTGCTGAAATGTCTAAAGAATTAATGAACAGGCAGGATATCGACAGGACCCTTACGCGAATGGCGCATGAGATAATAGAAAAGAACAAGGGTGTTGGGAATCTCTGTCTTGTGGGAATACAGAGAGGCGGCGCGTATCTTGCGAAACGGCTCTCTGCGAAGATAAAAAAGATAGAAAACAAGGAAGTCCCTGTCGGATCCCTTGATATCGCGTTTTACCGGGATGATCTCAATATAAGAAAAGATCAGCCTGTTGTCCGGAGAACCGAGGTTCCCTTTGAAGTTGCCAATATGAAGATAGTCCTTGTTGATGATGTGCTTTTCACAGGAAGGTCGATCAGGGCTGCCATGGATGCCCTCATGGACCTCGGAAGACCTGCGGCGATTCAGCTTTCAGTGCTGATAGACAGAGGGCACAGGGAACTCCCGATAAAAGCAGATTATGTCGGAAAAAACATCCCGACTGCACTGAGCGAGACTGTTGAAGTCCAGCTCGAAGAGCAGGGCTTCGAAGACAGGATACTCCTCGAAAGACTTGAACAGGAAAAATGAACAGCAAAGACCTTCTGGGCATCAAAGAACTCTCTCCTGAAGAGATAATCCTCATCCTCGACACGGCAGCAGGGTTCAGGGATGTGATAGGAAGGGACATAAAAAAGGTGCCTGCATTAAGGGGGAAGACTACCGTCAACCTCTTTTTCGAGCCGTCAACGAGGACACGGACATCATTCGAGCTGGCTGCAAAACGGCTCAGTACAGATGTCATCAACTTCTCTGTTCCTACGAGCAGTGTGGTCAAAGGCGAGAGCCTTATCGATACCGCACTTACAGTCCAGGCACTTGGAGCTGATTTTATCATCATACGGCACTTTTCATCGGGTGTGCCTCATCTCCTCGCAAAAAACCTCAGAGCCTCTGTTATCAATGCAGGTGACGGAACCAATGAGCACCCCACCCAGGCACTCCTCGATGCATTTACGATAAGAGAAAAGAAGGGAAATATTGCCGGGCTCGATATCGCAATAGTCGGGGATATCGCGCACAGCAGGGTTGCCAAGTCGAATATTTACAGCCTGCTCAAGCTTGGTGCAAATGTCAGGCTGATCGGACCACCCACATTGATCCCCCGGGAGATACATGAACTGCATGTGAGGGTTTTCCATAATATGGAGGACGGGCTCAAAGACGTGGATGTCCTGATTATGCTCAGGATACAGACCGAGAGGCAGGGAAAAGGATTCTTCCCATCCACTGATGAATATTCGAAAACCTGGGGACTGACAAAAGAACGGCTTTCGCTTGCAAAAGATGATGTTATCGTAATGCACCCGGGTCCAATGAACCGGGGCATTGAAATCGATTCCGAGATTGCGGATGGCCCCAGATCAGTTATTCTCGAACAGGTTACCAACGGAATTGCGGTCAGAATGGCAGTAATGTATCTGCTTGCAGGGGTGAACAAATGAGGGTCTTTATACAAAACGGACATATTATTGACCCCTCCCAGGGCATTGACGGTGCAGGGGACATTTTCATAGAGCATGGAAAAATAAAGGAAATAACACTCAGAAACAGGGAGCAGAAAGCAAAAGGCAGGGAAGGACGTCAGATTGAAAGGCATATTGATGCCGGCGGGCTGACAGTGTTTCCAGGGCTTATTGACATGCATGTGCATCTCCGCGAACCCGGTTTTGAGCATAAGGAGACGATCAGCACCGGCACGCTGGCAGCCATTAAGGGGGGTTTTACTACAGTATGCTGCATGCCGAATACGTTTCCTGTCAATGATAACGCAAGCGTCACAGAGTTCATTAAAAGAAAGGCGTCGCAGGAGGGGTATTGTACAGTCCTGCCAATTGGTGCAATTACCAAAGGCCAGAGGGGTGAAGAGCTTGCCGAGATTGGCACCATGAGAAAAGAGGGCTGCATCGCCTTTTCTGACGATGGCCATCCGGTGATGAGCAGTCTGATTATGAGAAGAGCGCTCGAATATTCAAGGGCTTTTGATGTGCCGGTCATCTCCCACTGTGAAGATCTGACACTCTCCGAAGAAGGGGTAATGAATGAAGGAATCATGTCGGTCACACTCGGGTTGAAAGGAATTCCTGCCGAGGCTGAGCAGATTATGATCTTCAGGGACATTTTGCTCGCCGAACTTACCGGCGGGAGACTGCATATTGCCCATGTGTCCACAGCGGGTTCTGTGCAACTGATCCGGAGTGCGAAGTCAAGAGGGATCAGCGTCACCGCGGAAACCTGTCCCCATTATTTCAGCATCACAGAGGAAGCGGTGAAGGGATATGATACGAATGCCAAGGTAAGCCCTCCGTTAAGGACATGGCATGATGTTGAAGCGATCAGGGAGGGTTTGCGAGACGGCACGATCGATGTCATCGCGACAGACCATGCTCCCCATCACAGGGACGAAAAAATGCGGGAATTCGACATGGCTCCCTTCGGTATTTCAGGACTTGAAACAGCGGTCAGCTTGAGCCTCAATCTTGTTGAGCAGGGGATTTTAACAACGTCTCAGCTGGTGGAAAAGATGGCACTCAATCCGGCCAGGATACTGCGAATCGCAAAAGGCACGATGAAACCAGGCTCTGATGCAGATATTGTACTGATTGATTCAGGGAAGGAATTCACTGTAGAGGCAGACCGGTTTATTTCAAAAGGAAAGAATACCCCATTTCAGGGATGGAACCTCAGGGGGAAACCTATTCTTACGATCTGCAGGGGCAAAATCCATGAGTAGTAGAGCTTTTCTCGTCCTGGCTGATGGAACTGTGTTCGAAGGAAGGGGGTGCGGCCACGAAGGCGAATCCATTGGGGAGGTCGTCTTCAATACCTCCATGACCGGTTATCAGGAGATACTCACTGATCCTTCGTACCGGGGACAAATCGTGACCATGACATATCCCCAGATAGGCAATTACGGCATCAATGAGGAGGATGTCGAATCCCTTCATGGTCCGAAAGTCGAGGGGTTTGTGATTAAGGAATATATTGACTTCCCGAGCAACTGGAGGTCGTCCCGGACCCTTGGCCAGTATCTTAAAGACCATAAGATAGTCTGCATGGAAGATCTGGATACAAGGGCGCTGACCCGGCATTTGAGAAATCACGGCGCCCAAATGGGCATCATCTCAACTACTGATCCTGATCCGGCAAGTCTGCTTGGAAAAGTCCGGAAACATCCCGGCATATCAGCCATTGATCTGGTGAAGGATGTGACTACAGAAACACCCTATGCCTGGAAGCACGGTGTCTGGAAATGGGAAAACGCATCGCACCGGGCTCCGCACCCTGCGCTTTCTGTTGTTGTGTATGATTTTGGTGTGAAATTCAATATTCTGCGAAATCTTGTAGATGCAGGGTTCAGCGTCAGCGTTGTCCCTGCCAGAACCCCTGCAGATGAGGTGCTCGCAATGGACCCGGACGGCGTTGTTCTGAGCAACGGTCCGGGTGATCCTGAATCGGTCACTTACGCGATAGCAGCCGCGAGAAAGCTGATTGGCAGGAAACCGATTTTTGGCATATGCCTTGGTCACCAGATCCTTGGTCTTGCAATGGGAGGAAGAACCTATAAACTGAAATTCGGTCATCACGGCGGGAACCACCCTGTTAAGGATTTGTCAACAGGAAAGGTCGAGGTAACATCGCAGAATCACAACTATTGTGTCGACATTAAAAGTCTGCACGGACAGGTCAGCCTTACTCATAAAAATCTCTATGACGGAACGGAAGAAGGGATGAAACATACAGAGTATCCTGTCTTCTCAGTCCAGCACCATCCGGAGGCAGGCCCGGGACCGAATGATTCGTCCCATCTTTTTGCGAGGTTCAGAAAAATGATAGAGGGAAAGGAACAGATATGATAAAAGAGATCGAATCGGGAATTTATCATCTATTGCACCCAAAAATGACATTTTTTCTCACGAGCATCAGTAAAAATGCCGAACCGAATGTCATGACCTGCGCTTGGGCAACGCCTGTAAGTGAGGAACCTCCCATGGTAGTAGTCTGTGTCGCAAAGGAAAGTTATACTGCTGAGCTGATACAGCAGACAAGGGAATTTGTGATCAATATTCCGTCAAAGTCCCTTGTCAAGGCATTATGGATATGTGGAAAACATTCGGGCAGAGATACTGATAAATTCAGAAAAGCCGGGATAAAAATATCCCCGGCAAAAAAAGTCGCCCCCCCTGTTGTCGGCGGCTGCGTAGGGCACATAGAATGCAGCGTCTGGAAGGCGGTTGGGGCAGGAGAATGCTATGCATTTTTCGGCACGGTCCTCTCAGCGTATGCTGACGCAAGATATTTCAAAAAAGATGTATGGACTGCACACGCGCACATCCCGCTTCATCTTGGCGGGAAGAAGTTGGTATATTTCAGATGACAAGTAGGCATTTTGTGAGAGTACCACATTGTCCTCGATGCTCATATAATATACGAGGACATATCTTCCTGTGAAACAATAGCGGTCCGTTTCCTGCTCTCCTGAGGAGAGAATGCGCGGAGAGCGTGGGAGGGAAAGCAAAAAAATCATAAATCAGAGGTATCGTTACAGAGAGCACTATGCCAAAAAGAACTGACATCAAGAAAATACTCCTTATCGGGTCCGGCCCCATCGTTATCGGCCAGGCCTGTGAGTTTGACTATTCCGGGACCCAGGCGTGCAAGGCACTGCGGGAGGAGGGGTACAGGGTGGTCCTTGTCAATTCGAATCCGGCAACGATCATGACCGATCCTGAAACTGCAGATGAAACCTATATAGAGCCCTTAACTGCGGATGTTCTCGAAATGATAATAAAAAAGGAGAAGCCTGATGCGCTCTTGCCGACCATGGGTGGACAGACAGCGTTAAACCTGGCGGTTGAACTTTCAGAGAAAGGAATTCTCGAACGTTACAGGGTTGAACTGATCGGCGCGAAACTCCATGCGATCAGGAAAGCAGAGGACCGGGAACTCTTCAAGGAGGCAATGAAAAAGATCAATCTGGAGATCCCGAAATCTGCGCATATAGGGTCACTGAAAGACGGCCTTAACGCAATTGAGGATATCGGTTTCCCTGCAATCCTCAGGCCTTCATTTACCCTCGGTGGTACCGGAGGAGGCATCGCATATAACATGGAGGAATACCGGGAACTGCTTCAAAGAGGCCTGAAACTCAGCCCGGTGAGCCAGGTGCTTGTCGAAGAGTCGGTCCTTGGATGGAAGGAATATGAGCTCGAGGTCATGAGGGACGGAAAAGACAATGTGGTCATCATATGTTCGATAGAGAACCTTGATCCCATGGGCGTGCATACAGGCGACTCCATAACTGTTGCCCCTGCCCAGACCCTGACCGACAGGGAGTATCAAAGGATGCGCGATGCGTCTATCGCGATTATCCGCGAAATAGGCGTTGATACAGGAGGGTCCAACATACAGTTCGCACTGAACCAGACAAATGGAAGGATGGTCGTTATCGAAATGAACCCGCGGGTCTCACGGAGTTCTGCCCTCGCCTCAAAGGCAACCGGGTTCCCCATTGCGAAGATTGCGGCAAAGCTTGCAATCGGCCTTGCCCTTGATGAAATACCCAATGACATCACGAGGGAGACCCCTGCATCATTTGAACCAACGATAGATTATGTGGTGACCAAGTTCCCCCGGTTTGCTTTTGAGAAATTTCCCGAAGCGGATTCCACACTCACCACGCAGATGAAGTCAGTCGGAGAGGCGATGTCGATCGGAAGGACATTCAAGGAATCACTGCAGAAAGCCATAAGGAGTCTGGAAACTGGCTGTTACGGTTTCGAACATACGGAAACAGATACGAATATCATAGTATCAAAGCTCAAAACTCCGAACAGTGAGCGCATATGGTATGTCGCCGAGGCACTGCGGCAGGGCATGAGCATTCAGCGTATCCATGAACTTACATGGATTGATCCCTGGTTTTTGCATAATGTGCAACAGATCATTGATATGGAGGAAGAAATCCGTGGGTCAGAGACTCAGAAATCTTTGGCTGCCCGACTTCCCGAATCCTTATTGCACAAAGCCAAACGGTATGGGTTTTCTGACGCAAGAATAGCCCAATTACTCGGTGTGCAGGAGGCTGATATCAGGAATTTCAGAAAAAAATGTGGGATACAGGCGGTCTACAAGATGGTTGATACATGCGCTGCTGAATTTGCCGCATATACGCCCTATATGTATTCGACATACGAAATGCCCTTCTATAGAATCGGTGATTCAGGGATCGAAGACACGGACACTCGACCGTGTGTTTCCCTTGCCGCTGCGGCTGAATGTGAATCAAACGCCTCGGAGAGAAAAAAGATCATCATACTTGGTTCAGGACCGAACAGGATCGGACAGGGCATTGAATTCGATTACTGCTGTGTGCATGCGGTGTTTGCCCTCAGAGAGCTTGGGTATGAGACAATCATGGTCAACTGCAATCCCGAGACGGTCAGCACAGACTATGATACGGCCGACAGGCTTTACTTCGAACCGCTGACTATTGAGGATGTCCTGAATATCATCGAAAAAGAAAAGCCGGAAGGGGTGATCGTCCAGTTCGGCGGCCAGACCCCCCTGAAACTTGCGGTGCCGCTTGAAAGAGAAGGGGTGAAAATACTCGGGACTTCTCCTGATTCGATCGACCGCGCAGAGGACAGGAAGCGTTTCAGGGAACTGCTGCATACGCTGAAACTGAGGCAGGCTGACAGCGACACCGCGATGTCTGTGCAGGAGGCGCTGGCTGCTGCTGAGAGGATAGGCTATCCGGTCATGGTGCGACCTTCCTATGTGCTCGGCGGCAGGGCCATGGAGATCGTGTACGATGAAAGATCACTCAGGGAATATATGCAGCGGGCGGTAAAGGCGTCCCCGGAGCACCCTGTCCTGGTGGACAAGTACCTTGAGGATGCGATTGAGGTTGATGTGGATGCCATTTGCGATGGGCATAAGGTAATAATCGGAGGAGTCATGGAACATATAGAGCAGGCGGGCATACATTCGGGAGATTCTGCCTGTTCGCTTCCGCCCCATTCTCTTGGGAAGGGGATTGTCAGAGAAATAGAGCGGCAAACAAGGGCTCTGGCAAAGGAGCTCAATGTAATAGGCCTGATGAACGTGCAGTTTGCGGTGAAGAACAGAGATGTCTATATTCTTGAAGTCAATCCGAGAGGGTCAAGGACAGTTCCCTTTGTGGGAAAAGCAACCGGGGTGCCCCTTGCAAAGCTTGCAGCAAAAGTGATGGTCGGCAAGATGTTGAAGGAACTCGGTTTTGCAAAGGAGAAGCGCATACCACATGTTGCCGTGAAGGAGGCAGTGTTCCCGTTCGACCGTTTTCAGGGCGTTGATACCGTGCTCGGACCGGAAATGAAATCGACCGGAGAAGTAATGGGCATTGATGACGACTTCGGTCTTGCCTTCGGAAAATCCCAAACAGCCAGCGGGAATACTATCCCCCTGTACGGGAAGATCTTTATAAGCCTAAAGGATAAGGACAAGCCGGCTGCTGTTCCTATTGTGAAGAAAATGCTCGAACTCGGTTTTTCCGTGGTTGCGACAAGGGGGACGGCAAAGCATCTTCACACGCATGGGCTGGACGTCAGGATTGTCAATAAGGTGGCAGAAGGCCGACCCCATATCGTTGATTTAATCAAGAACAGGGAAGTGCACTTTGTCATTAATACGGTCAGCGGTGCACAGGCCCAGAAGGATTCTTTTTCCATACGGGAGAGTGCCTTGCGGTACCGTGTGCCGTTTACTACAACAATCTCCGGTGCTGCGGCTGCAGTGAAGGCGATCGAGATGCTGAAGAAGAAAAAAGTGCATATTAAGTCTATTCAGGAATATCACAGAAGATCAGGAAACTGATTGTATGCCGCCGATGGGTTATCCCTGCGGTAGTCCCATTTGCCTTTCCCCTGTTGAAGATGGCAAAAAAGATCCACTTCAGGCCGTCCGCAAATCATGTTGCCGGGTATGTTAGTGATTTATCCATAAGTCATGGTAATATATACATTGCCTAAAAAATTTTTTATTCTTTTTCCAGGGGGTGATTATGCTGGGGAATAATTATTTTTTTACCTCGGAATCAGTGACAGAAGGCCATCCGGATAAAATCGCAGACCAGATCTCCGATGCAATACTGGACTCCATAATTATACAGGATCCTTATGCCCGGGTCGCATGCGAGACGCTTGTTACCACAGGATTGGCGTTTGTGGCCGGCGAAATAACCACAAAATGCTATGTGGAAATCCCTGATATTGTCAGATCAACGATCAGAGATATCGGGTATACGCGGGCAAAGTACGGGTTCGATTATGAAACCTGTGCAGTCATCACCTCCATCCATGGGCAATCTTCGGATATTGCACTCGGGGTGGATATCGGAGGAGCCGGCGACCAGGGGCTTATGTTCGGATATGCCTGTTCAGAAACAGAGGAGCTGATGCCGTTGCCGATCCTGCTTGCGCACAAGCTTTCCATGAAACTTTCCGAGGTCAGAAAAACAGACGTTCTCGGCTATCTGAGGCCGGACGGCAAGACACAGGTGACCGTCGAGTACAGGAACGGAAAACCCCTGCGGGTCGACAGTATTGTCGTTTCCACCCAGCACAGTCCTGAGGTAACCCTGAAGGAAATTAAGGAAGATGTTGTTGAGAAAGTAATCAAACCTACTGTTCCTCCGGAACTCCTTGATGAGGAACGCATCAAATATTTTGTGAACCCAACCGGAAGGTTTGTGATCGGCGGGCCGATGGGCGATACTGGCCTGACCGGAAGAAAGATTATCGTTGACAGCTACGGCGGTGTAGGAAGCCACGGAGGAGGGTGTTTCTCGGGAAAGGATCCTTCAAAAGTCGACAGGTCAGGCTCTTACATGGCCAGATACATAGCGAAAAATATCGTTGCTGCCGGGATAGCGGAAAGGGTGCAGGTTCAGATCGCATACGCGATAGGCGTGCCGGAGCCGGTGTCTGTACTGGCCGAAACATACGGCACAGGAAAGATACCTCAGGAGAAAATAGTAGACCTTATCCGGAAGCATTTCAATCTCACGCCGCAGGGAATGATAGATACCCTTAATCTCAGAAGACCAATCTTTAAAAAGACCGCGGCCTATGGCCATTTCGGAAGGAATGATCCGGATTTTACCTGGGAGACTACCGATAAGGCTGATACGTTAAGGAAAGAAGCAGGACTATAACAACAGGCAGAGGGAAAGGCAAAGAGAGGAGAAATGTTTCATGAATATGCCTCCTCTTATCCCACTCCCCGCACCTAATTGCATTGGAGGATGAATGGTAAAGCACGATGTTAAGGATATTGCATTTGCGAAGAAAGGGAAACTCAGGATTGAATGGGCTGCCCAGGAAATGCCGGTGCTCAAGAGTATCGCGGAACGCTTCGGGAAAGAAAAACCCCTGAAAGGACTCAGGTTATCAGCCTGCCTGCATGTTACCACTGAAACGGCGAATCTCATGGAGACACTGAAAGCAGGAGGTGCAGAGGTAGCCCTTTGTGCGTCCAACCCGTTAAGCACACAGGACGATGTTGCGGCCTCTCTGGTGAAATTTTCACATATCCCTGTTTTTGCCGTGAAGGGGGAAAACAATAAGACCTATTACAAGCACATCAGCGATGCGCTTTCATTTGCGCCGCATATTACCATGGACGATGGTGCTGACCTTGTCTCTACGCTCCACAAGTCAAGAAAGGATCTGCTCAAGGGGATTATTGCCGGGACTGAAGAGACGACCACAGGAGTCATTCGCCTTAAGGCGATGGCAGAAAAAGGGGTATTGAAATACCCGATCATTGCCGTGAATGATGCATATACCAAATATATGTTTGATAACCGGTATGGTACCGGACAGAGCACGATCGACGGGATAATGAGGGCAACGAACAGGCTGCTGGCCGGCGCTGTCTTTGTGGTATCCGGGTATGGATGGTGTGGAAAAGGGATTGCAATGAGGGCAAAGGGTATGGGTGCCCGGGTTATTATCACTGAAACAAATCCCCTGAGGGCGCTCGAGGCAACAATGGACGGATTCGAAATGATGCCTGTGAAGGAAGCCGCGAAAATAGGGGATATCTTCGTAACTGCAACCGGCGATATCGATGTTATTTCGAAGGAATGTTTCTCTGTCATGAAAAACGGTGCAATCCTCAGCAACTCGGGGCACTTCAATGTTGAAATATCCATTCATGAGCTTAAGAAAATGTCAAAGAAGAGACGCATGATAAGGGAATTTGTCGAGGAATTCACCCTGAAAAACAACCGGAAAATTTATCTGCTCGGCGAGGGGAGGCTTATCAACCTTGCTTCTGCAGAAGGGCATCCCTCTTCTGTGATGGATATGAGTTTTGCAAACCAGGCTCTCTGCGCCGAGTATATTGCGAGGAATTATCCCAAACTGGCAAAGAAGGTATACAGTGTCCCTGAAGAGATTGATAAAAAGATCGCATTACTGAAGCTGAGGGCGATGGGAATTAAGATAGATACCTTAACCCCGGGCCAGCAACACTACCTTGAAAGCTGGGAGATGGGGACATAAGTAAGTGCACAGGAGACCGGAAGTGCGCAAAATTTTTTATGCGGATTCGATATCTCTAATAATATGATTGTATTCCAGGCATGAAAGGCAAAATAGTCTCAGTCAATATCAGTGACAGGAAAGGGGTCAGGAAGAGACCGGTTAAGGGAGCAATGATAAAAAAAGACTTTGGCATCGAAGGCGATGCCCATGCGTCTTCAGAATGGCACAGGCAGGTAAGCCTTCTGGCCATGGAAAGCATCAGGAAGATGCAGGCACTCGGGCTGAAAGTCAACCCGGGTGATTTTGCAGAGAATATCACGACAGAAGGGATTGACCTGCTGAAACTCCCGATCGGTACCAAAATGACAATCGGTAAACAGATAGAGGTTGAGGTGAGCCAGATAGGCAAGAAATGCCATACCCGGTGTGAGATATACAAGAAGGCCGGTGATTGTGTCATGCCAAAGGAAGGGATATTTGTGAAAGTGCTCAGGGGGGGGAAGGTCAGGGAAGGAGACGAAATAATAATACGCAGCACACAATAAACAGTCAGAACGACTCAGGACAAATGATAACAGTTGCGGTCTTAACGATAAGCGATAAGGGGGCAAGGGGCGAAAGAGAAGATCTCAGCGGCCCCTCTATTCAGGATATGCTCAAAGGCATTAAGGCTGAGGTCAGATACGCTGAAATTCTGCCTGATGAAAAGGAACTCATCAAGAAAAAGCTTCTCCACTACAGCAAGGAGGTTGATCTGATATTCACTACAGGCGGGACAGGCCTTTCTCCCAGAGATGTCACACCGGAAGCGACTCTCGAGGTCATTGAGAAAGAAGTCCCCGGGATTGCCGAAGCCATGAGGACAGAAGGCTTGAAAAAGACACGCAGGGCGATGCTCTCAAGGGCAGTGGCTGGCGTGAGGGGAACATCCTTAATCATCAATCTCCCGGGAAGTCCCCGGGCGGTTCAGGAAAGCCTGACAGCGATCATTGATGTTATCCCGCATGCACTTGAGAAGCTCAAGGGAGATCCTTCGGAATGCGGTACTCCGTAAGAGAAGCAATATACATGCGGCACGTTGCCTTTTCCCTGTGCCAAGGCAGCGTAAGGATACCGCGTTACAGAAAAAAAATTCTCAATGAATGATATCTCCTTCACCCTTGCCTTTCTCGCAGGTATTCTCTCATTCCTGTCGCCCTGCGTTCTGCCACTGATTCCTTCATATGTGTCATTTATTACCGGTATTTCATTCACAGACCTCACTGTTGGGAGCGACAGAAAAAGAATCAGATATGTAACAATGACAAATTCGGCTGCGTTCATCGCCGGGTTTTCGACAGTATTCATTGCGCTTGGCATATCCTCGTCTGCGATAGGTCAGTTTCTCTTCATGTACCTGGACTTCCTCAGGATAATCGGAGGGGCACTCATTATTGTCTTTGGTCTTTTTATTGCGGGATTCCTGAAAATCGGCTTTTTCCTGCCGGAAAAGAAGATCCGCCTGAGCGGAAAACCTGCCGGATATATCGGAACATTTCTGGTCGGGATGACCTTTGCTGCAGGATGGAGTCCCTGTATAGGACCGATACTCGGAACAATCCTTGTGTATGCCGGTTCCAAGGGGTCTGCTCTTTACGGGGTCCAGCTGCTTGCGGTGTACTCGCTCGGCCTCGCATTGCCGTTTTTCATCTCAGCTGTCGCCATGAATATGTTTCTCAGCTATTCATCCAGAATTGCAAAACACATGCGGGTGATAATGGTTATCAGTGGTCTGCTGCTGATCATCTTCGGCATAATGCTGCTGACCGATCAGATACGTGTCATCGGAAGGCTCTTCCCGGATCTCGGGATCAAATTGTAATCTGCATTCTTTGCAGGAAACCCTGAACGCGGTTATGGAGAAAAGTTCTGTTTGTCTTGGAGTGCGTCTGTCCTGGCAGATCCGGTTTCAGGGAGTTCCCTGTTTGATTCTTTATAGAGTAAATAGATCGCCTCGCTCAGCAGCCGCTCAGGATACCTTAAGGTTGCCTTAATGACGTCTGTCAGCGGATAATCGATATAATAACCGTCGGTATATACGATCCTGGTAAAGCGCCGTTTCAGGAGGAACCGCCGCAATTTCCTCCCATCTTTGTCGGTAAATGGAATAATAACGTGTTCTCCATCTTCCTCAAGACCATATTGTCTGATTAATTCATCGATTTCTTCCATGCATGCGCTCTCACCGGCGCTCCCGTAAAATCCATGAATGATATCAGTCAGGATAACGGGTATTCTTCATTGTATTAAGGTGTCGCGATTACAGTGGACTGCTAATACAAGCCGATAGCTTCCCGCACTATCCGCATCGTCTCTGCAGCAGCTTTTCCTGCCTTTTCAGTTCCCCTGTGCACCACATCCAACAGTCTGTCAGGAGTATTCAAGAGTTCATCCCGTTTTGCCCAGATCGGCTCCATGACTCTGAAAACATTTTTGATCAGGATTTTCTTGCAATCAATACAGCCGATGCCTGCGGTTCTGCATCCGGAGGCAACTTCCTCACACTCTTCGAGGGATGAAAACACCTTATGAAGCTGATAAACCGGAGACAGGTCAGGATTTCCCGGGTCCGTCTTTTTTACCCGTGCGGGATCGGTGACCATCGTCCTTATCTTCTGTTCAACTTCTTTCGGGCTGTCAGAGAGATAGATCGCATTGTCATAGCTTTTCGACATCTTCCGTCCATCGGTTCCCGGGACCTTCGGAAACTCGGTGAGCAGGGCTTCTGGTTCAGGAAAGATTTCTTTGTAAAGATTATTGAAACGCCGCGCGATTTCACGGCTAATCTCCAGATGGGGTACCTGGTCAATGCCGACAGGGACGTACTTTGCCCTGTATATGATGATATCCGCCGTCTGGAGGAGAGGGTATCCCAGGAATCCGTAGGTCGAAAGATCTTTATCTTTCAGTTCCTGCTGCTTCTCCTTATAGGTAGGTACCCTCTCAAGCCAGCCGACAGGGGTGATCATTGAGAGAAGCAGATGAAGCTCTGCATGTTCAAGAACTCTCGACTGAATGAATATCGTGCATTTGTCAGGGTCCAGGCCGACCGCCAGAAAATTTACGAGCAGATCTTTTGTAGACTCTTTTATGGAAGACGGATCTGCATATCCGGTAGTAAGGGAATGCCAGTCTGCGACGAAATAATAACAGTCATACTGCTCCTGCAGTTTCACCCAATTGCTCAATGCTCCGACGAGATTTCCCAGGTGCACTCTGCCGCTGGATTGCATCCCGCTCAAAACCCGGTACTTCTTCATTCACCACCTCGCGAAAATAGGATATGCTGCGCTTTAGAACAACTGTAACAACCGCAGGAAAAGATTTACCAGCGGTAAGACGAAATAGTTTGTCAGTCCTGTCATGATCATAAAAATGACAATGATAAATCCGAAAGGCTCGATCTTGCTGAATGAAACAGCCTGTTTATACGGCAAAAACCCTATGAGCACGCGGCCACCATCCAGAGGAGGGATAGGAATCATGTTGAAGGCAGCAAGTACCACATTAATTATTATGCTCGACCGGAAAATCATTATTAAAGGAGTCATGACGCTTGAACTGATGGCATCGGGCAGAATCAATGACATAGGAGCTAATATGAGCTTGAGAACAAACAGGCTTGCAATCGCCAGAAGGATATTGGTAACAGGACCTGCAGCTGCCGAAATCGCCATATCCCTCTTGGGATTCCTGAAATTCATCGGATTTATGGGGACGGGTTTTGCATATCCGAACACGAACTGACCATTGGTGAATATGATAAGCATCAAAGGCATCAGCACAGTGCCGATAGGATCGATATGTGCAAGGGGATTCAAGGTAAGCCTGCCCATCATCTTGGCGGTGGGATCTCCCAATTTGTTTGCCACGAATCCGTGCGAAAGCTCATGAAACACAATCGCTATCAGGATAGGAAATGCTGATATGATTATATGCCGCGCAATCTCTGAAAACTCCACGCTATTTGCCCTTTCTAGAGAGATTTGCCCTCTCCCTTGCTGCGAGTAACGCATGTATATGAGCAAGAGAAGGGAATCAGTCCTGGTCTTCTCTCTTCGTATTGTACCTCAATTCCCTTTCAATTTTCGCCTCAGTCCTTATCGGGTGACGCAGCCTGAGAATGATAAAGGGGCACCGGGGACTTGCATTGTATTGTCCTTTGGTATGCTGCGGACGAACCAAAACACAGAGGCAAATTCCAGATAGAAACTATACTTTGTATGAAAAACTATTGTCAAGATATGTATAAGCAGTATATAATGATATCGTACAGCATGACTGCGATAGTCATTATCCCTGCCCGTTATGACTCTACCCGTTTCCCGGGAAAACCCCTTTACCCCCTGAAAGGCCTGCCTGTCATACAGCATGTATACGAAAACGCGATGCGGGCCAGGCTTGCCAGTGAGGTACTTGTGGCAACCGACAGCGAAACCATCTTTGAACGCGTTCTTTCCTTTGGAGGCAAGGCAGTTATGACTGACAGAAAACATCCTTCCGGGACAGACAGGATTGCTGAAGTTGCCGCTGGACTGGACTATGATATAATTGTCAATGTACAGGGAGACGAACCGCTCATACGTCCTGAGATGATCAATGAAGTTATAACCCTCCTGAATGATGAAAAAGCCTCAATCGGAACACTCGTAAAAAAAATTGAAGACCCGGCGCAGATAACCGATCCGAATATTGTCAAAGTGGTCTTTGACAGCCGGAATTTCGCCATATACTTTTCAAGGGCACCGATACCTTTCTGCAGGGATGAATGGAAATCCCTTGATCATATCTCGATGGCCCGGTATCATGATAATGCGCATATTAAAGTTTTCAAGCATATAGGGATTTACAGTTACCGTCGTGAGGTGCTTCTTTCACTTGCCCGCATGGCTCCGACAGCACTCGAAAGCATAGAAAAGCTTGAACAGCTGAGGGCGCTCGAAAACGGGATGGCAATCAAGATCAAGGAAACATTCTTTGAAACTTATGGGGTAGATACTCCTGAAGACTTGGAAAGGGTAGAACAATGGCTAAATACATCTTTGTAACAGGCGGAGTCGTTTCCGCGCTCGGAAAAGGTATTGCAGCAGCTGCGACCGGCGCCCTCCTTGAGGCGAAAGGCCTGAAGGTCACGCTTCAGAAGCTGGATCCGTATATCAATGTTGACCCCGGCACATTGAGTCCTTTCCAGCATGGCGAGGTATTTGTGACCGACGATGGCGCTGAAACTGATCTTGATCTCGGCCATTACGAGCGCTTTACCTCGATACGCACCTCGCAGCTGAACAATTATACCACCGGCAAGATATATTACAACGTCATCACCAAGGAGAGGAGGGGCGATTATCTCGGGGAGACGGTTCAGGTAATTCCTCACCTAACGGATGAGATAAAACGTGCCATAAAATCGGCAAGCAACGGATACGATGTCGTTATTGTCGAGATAGGGGGGACTATCGGTGACATCGAAAGCCTCCCGTTCCTCGAAGCGATCAGGCAGTTCAGGTATGATGTCGGCAGGGAAAACGTGCTGTATATCCATCTTACCCTCATCCCCTACATCAAGACAGCGGGTGAAATCAAGACAAAGCCTACACAGCACAGTGTAAAGGAGTTCAGAGAGATAGGCATTCAGCCGGATATCGTATTGTGCAGGACAGAATGGCCGCTCCCCCCGGATGTGAAAAAGAAGATCGCGATTCACTGTAACCTTGAAGTAGATGCGGTCATTTCAGCAAAAGATGTGGATACGATATACGAAGTCCCGCTGGATTTTCATAATGAAGGTCTTGATTATCTTATATCCAGAAAGTTCAGTCTCAACCCGAGTGAGCCTGATCTCTCGCTCTGGAAGGATATCATAAGAAAGATAAAGGAACCAAAGCATGAGGTAACGATAGCAATAGTCGGGAAGTACACAGGGCTGAAGGATTCATACAAGAGCCTTATAGAGGCGCTTACCCACGGTGGTATTGCGAATGATACTCGTGTAAACCTGAAGTGGATAGATTCAGAAGAGATAGAAATACTCGGCCCTGAAAGGTATCTGTCGGATGCAGGCGGAATCCTTGTTCCGGGAGGATTCGGATACAGAGGCATCGAGGGCAAAGTTAAGGCCATAAATTATGCACGTGAAAAGAAAATGCCTTTTTTTGGTATTTGTCTCGGCATGCAGTGTGCGGTAATAGAGTTCGCCAGGAACGCGTGCGGTCTCCCTGCAAACAGCACAGAATTCGATCTGAATACGAAGGACCCGGTCATCTATCTCATGGAACGCTGGTATGACTTCAGAAAGGAGAGGGTTGAGGTCCGTTCGGAAAGTTCCCACATGGGTGGCACTATGAGGCTGGGCGCTTATCCCTGTACACTCAAGGAGGGGACTAATGCGTACAGGGCATATGGAGTGAAAGAGATATCAGAGAGGCACCGCCACAGGTATGAATTCAACAATGCCTACCGGGGAATCCTCACGAGACATGGTCTGAAAATAAGCGGTCTCAGTCCTGACGAGGAGCTTGTCGAAATCATTGAAATTGAGGACCATCCATGGTTCCTCGGCTGCCAGTTCCATCCTGAATTCAAGTCACGGCCGACAGATCCCCATCCTCTTTTCAGGGAATTTATCGGAGCTGCATTGCGCGAGAAGAGATCGTTGTTCCCGCATATGGAAGTGAACAGAGAAGAAAAAAGCAGGGGTGTTTAGGTGGCAATGGACGGAATACCCGTCTCCGATGCCATACTCGGCGGCGATAACAATCCCCTGTTTATTATTGCTGGCCCGTGTGTGATCGAGAATGAAGATGTAGTATTTCACTCTGCGGAGATGCTCCGCGAAATGTGTGCCCGTGAAGGTCTTCCCCTGTTGTTCAAGAGTTCCTATGACAAGGCAAACCGGACATCTGTGTCTTCATTCAGGGGGCCGGGAATAGAAAAGGGATTAAGAATCCTTATGGATGTGAAAAGCAGATTTCATATCCCTGTCATCGCAGATGTCCATTCTGTCGAAGAAGTCAGGCCGGCTGCGGAAGTGCTGGATATGATCCAGATACCCGCTCTCCTGTGCAGGCAGACAGACCTTATTCTGGCGGCAGCGAATTCCGGAAAACCGGTCAATATCAAAAAGGGACAGTTTATTGCCCCCTGGGATGTACGGAACATCATCGACAAATTTGTCTCAACAGGGAACAGGAATCTCTTTATCACAGAAAGAGGGACATCTTTTGGATACAATAATCTTGTGGTAGATTTCAGAGGGATTCCGATCATACGGTCATTCGGATTCCCTGTTATCTTCGACGTTACCCACAGTCTTCAGCTTCCCGGAGGAAAAGGAACGTCATCCGGAGGGCAGAGGGAATTCGCAGAACCCCTCGCAAGGGCAGCAGTTGCAACCGGTGTGGACGGACTGTTTATGGAAGTGCATCCTGACCCGGAAAAGGCGTTGTGCGACGGGCCGAATATGATAAGGCTTTCAGAACTTCAGACATTGCTGAAAACTGTCAAAGCCATCGACAGTCTGGTGAAAAAACGGTCAGTTAATTGAACCAATATTCCATTCCCTGAAAACGAAAATCTGTTATGATATCCGGGTTGTGCTAACATACTGCTATGGTCAGAAGAAAACTAGAAAACCGCCGGAAAAAGACACAATCAGAGGATAATATCATACATGTTGCCAGACAGGTCCTCGAGACAGAGGCCGCCGCAGTCCGTTCTCTTGCAAAGCGCCTGAACAGCAGTTTTGAAAAAACTGTTGATCTGGTGTTCTCCTGCAGGGGAAGAGTAGTCGTATCAGGCATGGGCAAGTCTGGACTGGTCGGAAAGAAAATAGCCGCAACCCTCGCTTCCACCGGCACGCCGGCATTTTTTCTCCATCCTGCCGAGGCAAGCCATGGTGACCTTGGAATGGTAACCGAACGGGATATCGTTATCGCCATTTCGAACAGCGGGGAGACCGCGGAACTTGTCGGACTGATACCCTTTTTGAAAAGATACCGTGTAAAGCTGATTTCTATGACCGGAAAGCCAAACTCAACCCTTGCGAAGTCTTCAGATGTAATGCTTGACATATCGGTGCAGGAAGAAGCCTGTCCCATGGGCATTATTCCTACCGCTTCGACAACCGCAACCCTCGCAATGGGAGATGCGCTTGCTGTGGCATTGCTTACAAAGAGGGGATTAAACGAACAGGATTTTGCCCTCCTGCATCCCGGCGGGAGTATCGGGAAAAAATTTTTTATTAAGGTCGAAGACCTCATGCACAGTGGTGAGGGTCTTCCTGTTGTCACTCTCGAAACGCCTGTTTCAAAGGCATTGATTGAGATATCCTCAAAAAGGCTCGGCCATGCCGTTGTGATAGACAGAGACAACAGATTAAGCGGAGTGATCACCGATGGGGACATACGGAGGGGCCTGGAGAAATGGGAGGGGCGGATTTTCAAGATGAAGGTGAAAAAAGTTATGACAGAAAATCCCAAGACCATATCCAGGGAAGAGCTTGCAGCAAGGGCGTTATCGGTCATGGAGAGCTGCTCCATCACCGCCCTGATCGTGCCGGATGAAAATGGCAGGCCTGTTGGAATTATCCACCTGCATGACATCCTGAGGCAGGGAATCGTCTGATAATGTGCTCCATTGTATTTCTTTTCCCTCTCTCCTGTAAGGGTAAGGCAGCTCCCGGAGATATATTCCGGGATTCATGATATTTCCGGGCACGTTCTTCAATTAGAAAGGCATTCCCGATGGAAAGCCTTTTTTCAGTAATAGCTGGATAGATAATAAATTTATTTTTTGGCGGGGATAGCGTCCTTTACAGCCATTGCAGCCCTGAACTTCACGACCGTGCAGGAGCAAGCCGCTCTCCTTGCTCTGCATGATGAAGATATCTGATATTTTCCTTCTCTGACACAATTCATTGACAATCAACCTGGGAAATAATAAGCTTTTGTTAGCTATGGAAGACAGTACCAATAAACAATATAAGGTGTTGGTGGTTGATGATGAAGATACAATAAGGAAAAGTCTTAGCGGTTTACTTGAGGATCAAGGCTATGATGTGATAACTGCCGGGAACGGCTCGGAATGCCTGCAAATCATGTCTGTGCAACATTTTGACCTTGTTATTCTTGATATCGTTATGCCGGAGAGGAACGGGATAGACATCCTGCAGGAAATCAGGAAGAAATACAAGGATACCGAAATAATCGTAATTACCGGATATGCAGACAAAACGAAGGCTATAACCACCTTCCGAATGGGTGTACATGACTTTATTGAGAAGCCTTTTGAGTCAAAATTAATACTGAATACCATTGCCAACTGTTTGAATCAACTCTCCTTACGAAAAGAGATTGCAAGTAAAACACAGGAACTTGGGGAATCCGAGAAACGCTATCGTCTCCTTGCCGAAAACGTAGCAGATGTCATATGGACTATGAATATCAATAGTCTGCGACTTACTTACGTAAGCCCCTCTGTAACGCGTCTTCGCGGTTATAGCGTTGAGGAAGTAATGACCCAGACGTTGGAAGAAATTTTGACTCCTGCCTCTTTAGCTGTTGCCCTGAAAACCCTTGAGGAAGAGATGGCTATCGAAAAAATAGAACATAAGGATATGTTCCGAACGCGGACACTGGAAATCGAGTGTAAATGCAAAGATGGCTCCACAGTCTGGACCGAGGATAAAATGATATTCCTGCGCGGAGATGATTGCTGGCCTGTTGAGATTCTTGGAGTCTCGCGTGATATCACAAAACGCAAACAGGTGGAACAGCTACTTCGCAGACTCAGCACACGCGAAAGGAAAATTCTGCAACTCGTTATTGAGGGGATGACGAGTGCAGAAATTGCAGAAATTCTTTCCCTCTCATCCAAAACAGTCGAAACGTACCGCAGCCGTCTGATGGTGAAATTGGGTGTCAGAAATCTTCAGGGTCTTATCAAATTTGCCATCCAGCACAGTTTGACTCCTCTCGAATAACATAGACTGTCAAACTTTCCTGACAGACAAAAGGCATGATTTTCTTCATAATAGGCATAAACACTGTTTCAAGAGGAATTCTGTCGAATTAGGCTTATTTAATGAACGAAATAAACGGTCATCGTTTCGCTCAATGGCTCAACAGCTAATCTGCAAAACACGGGAGGGGAATAAATGAAAGGTGTAATTGTTAAATGTTTAGGAGATTTGGTAAGAGAAAAGTTCGGAAGAGATAAATGGGAAGATGCCCTTGAAAGATCTGGGATTGAAAAAAACACTATTTTCTTGGCAACGGAAGATATTGAAGACGTTCAAATACTGAAGATCGTTGATTCCGTGTGCAAAGTTCTGAACATTTCGCTTGTTCAGGCTGCTGATGCTTTTGGAGATTACTGGGTCAATGCTTTTGCGCCAAGGATTTATGCACCGTATTACAGAGGGGTAAATTCAGCAAAGGAGTTTCTTTTAAATATGGATAAAGTTCATATAATTACAACAAAAACCATTAACAATGCCCGCCCGCCAAGATTTGACTATGAGTGGAAAGACGACAAAACCCTCATTATCAAATATATATCCAAGAGGAGATTAATTGATTTCATGGTTGGTTTGGTAAAAGGGGTTGGAAAATATTATAGGGAGGATTTAATAGTAACAAAGCTGGGGCTGGACAAGGTAAAGGTTGTTTTCCCTGAGTAAAAATGCCGCAATGTCCAGTATGGCACAAAAAACTAAAGCAGAAGAGAGAACAGTTATGAATTATTCAATACCGATTAGGGAAGTAAGTTAATCTGTTTCTCTAATCGAGCTTGCTTAGAAAGAGGAGATAATATGATGAAATTTCGAGGAATCTAGATGAGAACCATAATCCCCGGGTATGATATTGTTGAACAATTAGGAGAAAGTCCCCATTCAATCGTTTATAAGGCTTTTCACGCCAAAAATCCGAATCGACCATTAGTGCTTACGGTTATCAAGACAGCTTCCCTGTCAGAACTCCAAAGATCCTATTTCAGACAAAAGATCGAACACCTCAAGGTATTAAATGATCCTTTGCTGATTACACCTCTCTCCTTTGAAGTAAAAGGGGGTATTTCATTCATTACGCAGGACTATATCGAAGGAACAACTCTCGACAAGTGGGCCAGAACACAGGATAAGATTTCTATAAATGATTTTTTCGTCATAGCCTGTAAGCTGTCTCAAGCTCTGGATAAAGTTCATGAGGCAGGGATTATTCATGGCGGAGTCAAAACCTCTAACATAATAGTTAGCCCGGATATGCTCGATATAAGATTAATTAATTTTATAGCACCTATTGACGTTAGGGATGTGAGCCATTTTATTTATGAACGATCTTTCGTTGAGGAGACTCTTGCATATACCTCTCCCGAACAGACTGGGCGTATCAGCAATAGGATTGATTTTTCTTCTGACCTATATTCTCTAGGAATTGTCTTCTATGAAATGTTGACCGGGCGTCTTCCTTTCTTTTCTCCCGATCCTCTGGAATTGATTCATTCCCACTTGGCAGAAGAAGCGTTGCCTGTACACGAATTAAATTCTGAGATTCCACCTGCTTTAAGTAAGATCGTTACCAGGTTGACACGTAAGCAGCCGGAAAAACGGTACCAAAGTGGTAGCGGCCTTTTTGCTGATCTGAAGCGGTGCCAGGATGCATATTTAACCGAAGGTATAATCAGAGAATTTCCTTTAGGCAGTTATGATCGTAATCATCGGGTTATATTCGCCTCTAAAATGGTAGGGCGTGATAATGAGGCGGAAATTATCCTTAAGGAATACAATGAAGCGGCGAGAGGTCCTTTCCGTTGTTTATTAATTTCCGGTTCGCCTGGTATTGGAAAAACACGCGTGATTCAGGAGCTGCAGAGACCGATCGTGGAGCACAGAGGCTATTTTACATCCGGGAAATTTGATGTCTATCAAAAAAATATTCCATATAGTTCGATAATACAGGCTCTCAGGAATTTAATCAGAACATTCTTAACGGAAAGCAATGAAAGGGTTTCTCTCTGGAGGAAAAAGATAATCAAAGCAGTGGGTGAAAATGGAAGGGTGATAACAGATGTGATTCCTGAACTTACGATCCTGATCGGCCATCACCCTGAGGTCAAGTCGCTCCCCCCTGTAGAATCGAGAAACCGCTTCAACGATGTTTTTAGTCGTTTCTTAACCTGCCTGGCCAGCGACGAACACCCCCTGACGCTTTTTATCGATGATCTTCAGTGGTGCGATTTTGCCTCCTTTGATTTCCTGGCTAATATATTTGCCAACTACAAGGAGCATCCATATCTGTTTCTTTTAGGAGCGTATCGCCATGCCGAGGTGGATCTTAGCCATCCTCTGACAAAGCTCATACAGAGTATCATAGAAAAACGTCAACCCATAAAAGAAATCAGGTTGAGCCCCCTTCAGCCTGAGCACTGCCATGAAATGGTCTCTTATATCCTCGATTCGCCTCTTTCACAAACAGAGGCCTTAGCCAATTTCATAACAGGACTTACTGAAGGGAATCCTCTCTTTGTAAGCGAGAGCCTTTCTTATCTTCACAATGAAGATTTGCTCTTTTTAGATGGGACCAGGCAGTGGCGCTGGGATCTGGATAAAATAAGAAAATCCGACATGCCAACTACTGTGGTGAGACTTTTCAGCTCAAAGGTACAAAAAATGCCTCGCGAGAGCAGAACCCTGCTCGAATACTGCGCCTGCATGGGAAACCTTTTCACACCGAATGAGGTAGCCTTAGTCAGAGGAATTGCACTGCTTGATATCTTTGAAATATTGAAACCGGCCTTAGGCCAGGGGCTTCTGATAGAGGTGAAAGATCAATTGCAATTTGTGCACGACCGTGTGCAGGAAGCGGTCCTTTCCGCTATAGAATCTGAAAGACGGAGGAAGATACACTGGCAGGTCGGAAACCACCTTCTTTCGGCTATCCCCAAAGAGACAGATATTGAGAAACTTGATAACCTCTTTACCATTGCATCCCATCTCAATCTTGGAAGGGGAGAGACATTAGACAAAGAAACAGCATACATATTATCGAATATCAACTCTCATGCAGGTAACAAGGCATTTGATTCACTGGCGACAGAGGCAGCTAACGAATATTTTCGACAGAGCCTTAAGCTTCTGCCGGATGATTGTTGGGAAGTACAATATGATCAGACGTTCAAGATATACCAGAAATTGGCTAAGACCGAATTAATGTGCGGAAGATATGACCAATCGGAAAAACTGCTCAATCAATTGCTCAGCAATGCCAAAACCGATCTGGACAAGGCAGAGGCTTTAGCGGAACAGACCACCTCGCTCTCATCCATCGGCAATTTCATTAAGGCCATTGAAACTGCCAATCGTGGTTTGGCTTTTTTCGGAAAATCCATCCCTGATGTTCCTGAGCTTGCAGAGAAAAAACGGGAGCAGTTGATGAATGAGATCGACTGTAAATATGGCTCCAAAAATTGGGATATTATCCTGAATATGCCATTTACTACAGAAAGGAAGAGCAAGATTGAACTGGCCTTCTACAGTGAACTTATTCCTGACCTGTATATGTCCGGTCTGGTACCTCAATTATACCTCTCAGCCGTACAGTCAACACAACACTGCCTTGCAGGCGGAATGGATGAATCAGTAATCTATTCTTTTTCTATCATGGGTCTCTATCTTGGGGAACAGGGAGAATTTAAGAAGGCCTTTCGCTACGAAGACTTAGCACGTGATCTGTCCGAAAAGCACCCTAACACCTTTGGAGCCACAAGGGGGATGAACGGGGTTGTATGGTGTAACGCGCATTCGAGGAGTCACCCTGAAGAAATAGTTACATACTGTCTGAAATCAATCCAGTGTGGCAAAAACTGCGGAGATCTTTATAATGCGGGGCTAGCTTACGGCCCTTTGATGTGGAACCTTCAGGTGCAGGGAGCTAACCTGCAAACTATTGAGGAATATGCTAATGAGTGTCTTCAGTTTTCACAGAGATATTATCTATCATTTTCCGTTGGTCTGGCCGAGGCGATGCAGGCAGGTTGGATCGAGCCGATGAAGAAAAACTATGTACCCATACCCATGGAGGAGAAGATTAAGAAATGGGAACAGGATAATCATATTGCATCAGCAGGAAGCTACTTTGTCCACATGGCCTTGACCCATTATTATTTCGGTGAGTACGAAAAGGCAGAACAGTATTTGCAGGATGTTAATCGCTATCTGACCGGGCTTACCGATAATGTACTGAAGCGGCAGTGGTATGTCTTTAAGGCGCTGAATGCCCTTAAATTATATGAAAGAGGGATCTTTTACAAGAACAAAGATGAATTGTTATCTTACATTCAATCGATCATTAAGAAGATTGAAACTTGGGCTCAATTAGGGCCTTTGCTAAAACCATATTTGGCCTTTATTTATGCTGAAATGGAAAGGGTTGCCGGAGAGTTCAGAAAAGCCAGAAGCCTCTACTTCGATGCGATAGCCATTGCCTGTGAACAGCGATACACCTTATTGGAAGGTCATCTTAATGAATGCCTGGGTGAACTTCTCAAGAATGCAGGTGTGGGTACAGCCGGCGTGTATTTTGCAGAGGCTGTCCGTTTATACAGAAAATGTCGGGCGGAACGAAAAGAAATTTTTCTTATGGAAAAATACCCTGAGTATTTCGAGGAAGAATTCTGTGCCCATATGCCAGTTAAGACAGAACCTGCAGCATTATATGCCCTTCCCAGACTGGATGTCGATTACCTGATGAAATCCTCACTTGCCATTTCAGCAGAGATTGAAGAGGATGTCTTGTTGAGAAAGATCATGAATGTAGTTCTGGAGGCATCAGGGGCACAGCACGGGTATCTTTTGATTGAAGAAGATGGGGATTTGGTTATCTGCGCTGAAAGCCATATTGCCGATAAAGATGTTGTTCGGACTACAGCGCTAAAACTTGAGGAACACAAAGATATCTGTTCACCAATTATTCGTTATGTCCACCGCACTAAAGAGAGATTTCTCCTTGAACATGGCTGTGAAGAGTGCAAATTTAAGGGCGCTCTTACAGATCATACTATTGAACAAAAATCCGTCTTGTGCCTCCCCGTGATTAAACAAGCCAAAATGGTCGGGATTTTGTTTCTCGAGAATAGACTGGCTGATTCGGTTTTTACATCCGAAAAGACACAAATGACAGAATTGCTAACCTCACAGGCAGCAATCTCTCTGGAGAATGCCCGATTGTTAGATGAGATGAAAAAGGCGGAGGAATCTTTAAAGAGGCACCGTGACCATCTGGAAGAGTTAGTTGAGGAACGCACACGCAAACTGACTGAAGCTCAGCAGGGATTGATCATGGCTGAAAAACATGTTGGCCTCGGCCGCCTTGCCGCAGGCGTAGCACATGAAATTAAGAACCAGTTAACGCCTGTGCTTACCGAGGCACAGAGACTAGTAGTAAAAATAGAAAATGGGAAAGATCTTTCTCCACAATATGTAATAGAACGTGCCCGGGTTATTGAGGAAGCTACTCGGACTGCAAATAGAATTACCATGGCCCTTCTCGACTACGCCAGAGAAAGTAAGCCGGAATTTAGCCTGCACAATCTTAGAGACTCTGTAGAAAGTGTTGTAGCTCTTCATGAGTCTGACTACAAACGTGTCAATGTCCTGATCTCTGTTGAAGAGATAGAAGTTGAGGAAATTTTTGCTGATAAAAGGCAGATTGAGCAGGTTTTAATAAATATGATCAACAACGGCTGTGAGTCTATTCTCGAGAAGAAGAAAGGAGGAAGAATAACCATTTCCGTAAATAAGAGGGATCCATATGCAGTTATAAGTATTCGGGATACAGGTGCCGGTATTCCAGAAGAGTATTGCGATAAGATATTTGATCCCTTCTTTACTACAAAGACGCCGCGGGGTGCGGGTCTTGGATTAAGTGTTAGTTATGGAATTATTGAAAAACACGGCGGCAAGATAGATTTTGAAAGCGGAATGGATGTGGGTACAACCTTCAGGGTATACCTGCCTCTGAAGAAATAAAAATATCCCCTTTAATCATAAGGGTGATTGGATGGATTGCTGAAGAACCGAGTTGGAAAAATGCATAGGATTTTAGTAGTTGATGACGAAGAAAGAATCAGGCAAAGTCTGGGCGGTTTATTGCGAGAATACTACTATGAGGTAGTAACTGCTTCGAACGGGTTGGAATGCCTTCAGATCATGTCTTCTCAACCTTTTGACCTTGTTATTCTCGATATCGTCATGCCCGGAATGGATGGGATCGAGGTATTGCAAAGAATTAAAGAAGAATATAAAGATACGGAAGTAATCATAATTACGGGCTATGCTGATAAAGAGAAATCTGTTGCTACATTTCGTCTTGGTGTCTATGACTTTATTGAAAAGCCTTTTGAATCAAGAGAGATATTGAACACTATTGCCAACTGTTTGAACCAACTGAAGCTGAGGAAAGAAGTTGAAAGAAAGACTGCTGATCTGATCATGGCTGAAGAGAAATATCGTGATCTCTATGACCATGCACCTGATATGTACCACTCAATCGATAAAGATGGCTATATTGTTGAAGTTAACCAGACCGAGGCGGATATCCTTGGCTACTTTAAGGAAGAATTGATCGGGAGGCATCTTACCGATATCTTTACCGAGGATTCAAAAAAGGAGTTTGAAAAGGATTTCCCTGCCTTACTTAAGAAAGGCAGCCTTTCCGGATTAGAGAGACAGGTCGTCTGTAAGGACGGGCGTGTGATTAGTGTAAGTATTAATGTCAGCGTAGTCTATGATGAAAAAGGAGAGCCTGTTAAGACCAGGAGTATAATGCGGGATATTACCGTGAAAAAGAAGATGCAAAAAGAGCTTGCTGCGGAAAAAGAACGTCTTCACGTAACACTTTGCTCTATAGGAGATGGTGTTATCGCTACTGATAGAGAAGGCAAGATACTCCTACTTAATCAAGTAGCAGAGGAACTTACAGGCTGGACACAAGAAGAGGCTGTAGGCAAACCTTATTCCGAGGTCTTCCATATTATCGATGAAAAGACCCGTAAGGCTGCTGAATGCCCTATTGCGGGAGTTATCATGACCGGGTTGATTGTCAAGATCTCCGGACATAAGATACTTGTTGCCAGAGATGGGACGGAAAGAATCATCTCAGACAGCAATGCACCTATCAAGGATAAAGAAGGCAATATCATCGGTGTAGTTTTAGTCTTTCGTGACATCACCGAGCACAGGCGTGCTGAAGAGGTAATGCTTGAAAGCAAGGAAAAATTCCATACAATCACTAATACGGCAGTTGACGCAATTCTTCTAATGGATAACGAGGGCAAGATATCGTACTGGAATCGTTCTGCTGAACGAATGTTTGGGTACACGAGTGAGGAAGCGCTCGGCAAGGAATTGCATACGCTGTTAGCTCCCGCAAGCTATTATGATTTATACAAGAAAGGGTTTCATACATTCAAGGAAACAGGGCAGGGGCCTGCTGTAGGAACTACGTCCGAGTTTTTGGCTCTAAGGAAGGATGGGACTGAATTCCCGATAGAAGTTTCCACTTCAGCCATACAAATTAAAGAACAATGGAATGCGGTAGGGGTTATTCGAGACTTAACTGAACGCAAAAAAAATGAAGATTTTATAAAAAATATTCTTGAAAGTGTTGACGAAGGGTTTATTGTTATAGACCGTGAATATAGGATTATCTCTGCAAACCGAGCCTTTTGTGCTCAGGTTAAGATGCCGGTCAGTGATATTATAGGCAAACACTGCTATGAAATATCTCATAGGAAAGATATTCCCTGTTATGAGCTGGGGGAGGAATGTTCGGTGAGATATACTTTTGAAACAGGGGAACCTTGCTCATCTGTCCACACACATTATGATAAGGACAACACTCCTTTGTACATATCCATGAAATCATTTCCCATGAAGAACGCATCGGGGAAAATAGATTCAGTTATTGAGATTGTTCATGATATAACCGAAAAGAAGAAACTTGAAGCACAGCTTCTCCATGCACAGAAGATGGAAGCGATAGGACAGTTTGCAGGAGGCATTGCTCATGATTTTAACAATATCCTCACTGCGATAATCGGATATGGCAACCTTTTACAGATTGGGCTAACCCAAGATGAAACGATGAGTGGTTATGTGGACAGTATCGTGGATTCAGGAGAAAAAGCTGCGAGCCTGACCCAAGCGCTGCTTGCCTTCAGCAGGAAGCAGCTTATCAACACAAAGCCTGTTAATATAAATGAAATTATTATTGCCATTGAAAAGCTGCTGCCCAGACTCATCGGTGAAGACATAGAGGTTTCAGTGCATCTTTCCAGTGAAGATTTGATTGTGATTGCAGATGCGCCCCAAATAGAACAAGTGCTGATGAATCTTGCAACAAATGCACGGGATGCAATGTCTGACGGTGGGAGTCTTATTATCAGAACAGACGTATTGATACTCGACGATGATTTTATCAATGCCCATGGCTTTGGCAGTCGTGGGCATTATGCCTTAATATCGGTCATGGACACAGGTCATGGTATGGATAATATTACAAAGGAGAAGATATTTGAGCCTTTTTTTACTACGAAGGAGGTGGGCAAAGGAACCGGGCTCGGCCTCTCAATGGCATACGGTATAGTTGAGCAGCATGGCGGATATATAGATGTTTATAGTGAATTGGGAAAGGGCACAGTATTTAAGATATATTTGCCGTTGATTAAATCAAATGTTGAAGAAGTAAAACCCGCGGCTATTTCCATGCCCAAAACCGGTACAGAGGTAATACTCTTAGCAGAAGATGATAAAGAAGTCAGGAATCTGACGAGAAATGTGCTTGATAGTTTTGGCTATCAGGTTATCGAGGCTGTAAATGGAGAGGATGCGATAGATAAATTTATAAAAGATAAAGACAAAATCCAATTTCTCATATTTGATCTGATAATGCCCAAAAAGAACGGCAAAGAAGCTTTTGAAGCGATAAAGAAAATAAGGCCTGATATGAAAGTCCTTTTCATGAGCGGGTATGCTGATGATATTATTCAGAAAAAAGGAGCTCTTGAAGAGGGGATTACTTTAATGCAAAAACCTAATTCACCTTATGAGCTCTTAAGAAAACTGAGAGAGTTAATGGATAATTGAGCCATTTTTCAGGGTCTATTTGTACTTATCAAGACTTGATCTGACAATTCCCTTTTCCCTATGCTGCCGACTGTAAGTTATACGCTATCATCTTGCTCGCAAAAGATAAGAAAATAGGGCATAGCATTCCTTTTTTGCCACGTCGCACACTGTGCCATTATGTAACTTTTTGATTTTATGTTTTTTCTTTATCAGGCTAAACCGACGGTTTAGCAGAAGGAAGGCCTTCAGCCACCACCGCTGAATCCTGAATAGGAACCGCCGGACGACGATCCCGGATCAGTTGATGAACAACTGAAGGGAGAGACTATTTTTCTGACGTCTCTTGCACCACACTTGGGACAAGCAGTTTCGGCTTCCTCTTCGCTTTTCCACTGGAGAAGCGCAAAATTTTCGCGGCATGTCTTGCATTCGTATTCGTATATCGGCATAATACGAGATTCCCCCCTAAAATTATATTTTTTAGTTTATTTAGTTATTTTACATATCAGATACCGGAAAGTCAAGAGGTCGGCCGGATAATGTTCCTCATTTGTACCTGAAAATGTTTCGGATGCGAACCTTCCCAGTAAACCCTCCCACAATCGTGACACCTGAGAAAGGCATCGGTATTCAGATACACAAATTCCGGCACAGAATCTTTTATCTCCGACTTGTCTGTGATTCCTGTCAGACATCCATTGCACTTTATACACCTGCTGAACAGGCAGCACGTGGCAAGTTTGAGACCGTGTATTACTTCAAGAAGCTGCGAATAAGAGTCATTTTCCGAGATCAGCAGATGTCTGCCAACCGCTTTCCTTTTAACCAGTCGTGTATCTCGTGTGAGGATGCACCTATTCTCTTCCCTGGCGATTCTTAAGAGTTGGCTGTCGCTGATTCCTGCTTGGTAACACGTGTCATAGCCGAGGAACCTCAACCATCGCGCAAGTCTGCCGAGCATTGCGT
The DNA here is from genome assembly GCA_040754395.1 of Nitrospirota bacterium. NCBI lineage: Bacteria > Pseudomonadati > Nitrospirota > Nitrospirota bacterium. The sequence goes on from JBFMCL010000014.1 coordinate 73,327, forward strand.
CGGCTATGAATCGTATTTCCGGAGGATTTCTGTCAGGCGCAAGAGATATGCTGACCTCATTACGCCTGACCATTACATTTCTCAGTTATTCGATTCTTCAACTTCCGGTTCGGGCAGTGAAGGATGAAATTCTCTTTTCACGAATGTATTTCTGTATCGCGGCATACCGGTTCCGGCAGGGATTATCCTCCCCATGATGACGTTTTCCTTGAGTCCCCGCAGTTCATCAACTGCACCGCTTATTGCGCCCTCTGTCAGGACTCTTGTTGTTTCCTGAAACGAGGCAGCTGATACGAAACTGTCCGTGGTCAATGAAGCCTTTGTGATACCGAGAAGTAACGGCTTGCCCTGAGCTGGTTTGCCGCCTCTGGCTTTGACTTCCTTGTTCTCTTCCTGGAAGAGTCTTCTGTCTACCTGTTCGCTGATAAGGAAGTTTGTATCCCCGGGATCTTCTATCCTTACCTTTTTCATCATCTGTCTGACGATTACTTCGATATGTTTGTCATTTATCGTGACACCCTGGAGCCTGTAAACCTTCTGTACTTCATCGACGAGATATCTCTGCAGCTCCTGTGGTCCAAGGATATCGAGGATATTGTGGGGGTTGACGGCTCCGTCCATTAACGGCTCGCCGGCCCTGACCCAATCTCCCTCGTGCACGTTTACATGTTTTCCTTTTGGGATAAGGTATTCTCTTGTCTCATCTCCGCCTCTGACCACAACGACGCGCATGCCCTTGTGTGCCCCCCTGAATTCCACCATACCATCAATCTCGGTAACCATCGCCTGTTCTTTCGGACGTCTGGCCTCAAAAAGTTCTGCAACCCTCGGGAGACCACCGGTAATATCCTTGGTCTTTGTCGTTTCCCTCGGTATTTTGGCTAAAATGTCACCGGGAGACACCATGTCATTCCTGTCAACGAGTATATGTGCACCAGCCGGAAGGAGGTATCTTGCAAGGGCATTGGTCCCCGGAATTTTGAGGGTTACCCTTCCGTTTTCATCCTTAATGGATATCCTTGGTCTCATATTCGCAGGATAGTCGATGATCACCTTATGCGACAGTCCTGTTACCTCATCCACCTCTTCTTTTACGGTAACCCCCTCGATAATATCTCCATGGGCTATCCTGCCGCCGAGTTCCGTCAGTATCGGCATCGAGTAAGGGTCCCATTCGACGAGTTTCTGCCCTATATCTACCTTCTGACCGTTTGTAACCATCAGTTTCGCACCATAGACAACCGAGTATTTCTCCCTTTCACGGCCTTTTGAATCAACAATGGCAATGCTGCCGTTTCTGTTCATTACCACAAGAAGCCCCTCACGGTTTTTTACAGTGCTGATATTGATAAATTTGATTGTACCCGAATTTTTTGCCTCGAGTATTGTCTGTTCGACGACTTTTGACGCTGCACCACCGATATGAAACGTCCTCATGGTAAGCTGGGTGCCTGGCTCTCCAATCGACTGTGCTGCAATAATGCCGACTGATTCACCTTTTTCTATGGGTTCACCTCTTCCAAGATCTCTTCCATAGCATTTTGTACAGACGCCGAACTTGGACTGACAGGTTAGCACAGACCTTATTTTTACCCTGTCAATACCCGCTTCAATTATTTTCTGCGTGAGTTCCTCATCGATTTCCTGATTTCTTTTTATGATCAGTTCTTTCGTTATCGGATCTTTGATGTCTTCTACTGCTATTCTGCCCAGAATTCTTTCCTCCAGAGGCTGGATGATCTCGCCACCCTCTACCAGGGACGTGACTATGATACCGTCAGTCGTGCCGCAGTCATCCTCGGCGATGATGACGTCCTGGGCAACATCAACAAGCCTTCTGGTAAGATACCCCGAATTTGCTGTTTTCAGGGCTGTGTCGGCCAGACCTTTTCGTGCGCCGTGTGTGGAGATAAAATACTGAAGGGGGGTCAGCCCTTCCCTGAAGTTTGCCGTAATCGGGGTCTCGATAATCTCCCCCGAAGGTTTCGCCATCAGTCCCCTCATTCCGGCAAGCTGCCTTATCTGTGCGGTACTTCCTCTTGCGCCTGAATCAGCCATCATAAAGATGCTGTTAAAGGACCTCCGTTCTTTGAGTTCTTCTTCTGAGAGCGGTTTGCCGTCTTCTGCCCCCAGTTCCTTCATCATTTCGTCAGCAACTTTTTCCGTAACATTCGCCCAGATATCGATAACCTTATTGTAACGTTCGCCGTGCGTGATAAGGCCGTCTGCGTATTGTTTTTGTACCTCGATGACCTCCTGCTCGGCATTCCTGATGAGGTCAGCTTTTTTTGTCGGTATATGCATGTCTGCCATAGAGATCGAAACCCCTGATTTCGTTGCATATTTAAACCCGAGCTGCTCAAGATTATCAAGGAATACGACAGTCCCCCTTTTTCCGGCTTTCTTATAGATATGTTCGATGAGTTTCCCGAGTTCCTTTTTCGTCATGTCCTTGTTGATCATTGCAAACGGGACATCTTCAGGCAGAATTTCCTTGAAGAGAATCCTTCCGGTCGTCGTTTCGACGAAGGTGCCATCCATCCTCACCTTGAGTTGTGCATGTTCGTCGATGATGCCGGCGTCATATGCTATCCTCACATCTTCGGGATCAGCAAATGCCTTGCCTTCACCTTTTGCACCTTTTCTCTCCTTCATGAGGTAATAAATACCGAGAACCATATCCTGGGTCGGCACAACGATCGGTTTTCCGTTTGCAGGCGAAAGAACGTTGTTTACTGACATCATGAGAACCCTTGCCTCAAGCTGTGCCTCAATCGAGAGCGGGACATGCACTGCCATCTGGTCTCCGTCAAAGTCAGCATTGAACGCAGTGCATACCAAAGGATGGAGCTTAATGGCTTTGCCCTCAACAAGGATAGGGTCGAATGCCTGGATACCAAGCCTGTGCAGGGTTGGTGCGCGGTTCAGGAGCACGGGATGCTCATTAATTACCTCTTCAAGTGCGTCCCATACCTCAGGGTTTTCTTTTTCGACCAGCTTCTTGGCTGCTTTTATTGTCGTTGCATGCCCTTTTTCCTCGAGCTTGTTGAAGATAAAGGGTTTGAACAGCTCCAGTGCCATCCTTTTGGGCAGGCCGCACTGATGAAGCTTGAGTTCGGGCCCCACTACAATAACAGATCTTCCGGAATAGTCAACACGTTTTCCCAGGAGATTCTGCCTGAACCGGCCCTGTTTCCCCTTGATCATGTCGCTCAGGGATTTGAGCGGCCTCTTTGTGGTGGTTTTTAAGACCCTGCTTCTTCTTCCATTATCAAACAGTGCGTCAACAGCTTCCTGGAGCATGCGTTTTTCATTCTTTATGATTACACTCGGGGCCTTTAGCTCCATGAGCCTCTTCAGTCTGTTATTCCTGTTGATAACCCTTCTGTAAAGGTCATTCAGATCAGAAGTGGCAAAACGTCCCCCTTCCAGTGGCACCAATGGCCTGAGATCAGGCGGCAACACCGGGATCACGTCCATTATCATCCATTCAGGCTTATTGCCGGATTTTCTGAAGGCATCTACGACCTTAAGCCGTTTTGTGATCTTTTTCTTTATCCCCAGGGATACTGCTTCGCTTATTTTGGTTTTCAAATCTGTGTACAGGATTTCAAGGTCTATTCTTCTCAGCAGTTCCCTGATCGCTTCGGCACCCATTCCTGCCTTGAATCTTGTACCATACTCGGTAACCCTTTTCTTATAGTCTTCTTCTGTCAGAAGATCTTTTTCCTTAAGAGGAGTGTCCCCGGGGTCAATGACAGCATAGCTCTCAAAGTAAAGAACCTTTTCGAGCTGTCGCATGGTCATGTCAAGCAGCGTGCCGATTCTGCTCGGCAGACCTTTCAGGAACCAAATGTGAGCAACCGGGGTTGCGAGTTCAATATGCCCTAACCGTTCACGCCTTACCTTGGACTGGATGACCTCAACCCCGCACTTATCACACACCACACCCCTGTGCTTCATCCTCTTGTATTTGCCGCATATGCATTCCCAGTCCTTGATCGGACCGAATATCTTTGCACAAAACAAACCGTCCCTTTCCGGTTTAAACGTACGGTAGTTTATCGTCTCCGGCTTTTTCACCTCACCGTACGACCATTCCCTGATCTTTTCCGGTGAGGCAAGCCGTATCCTTACTGCTTCAAAATCGGTCGGGTCTTTCGGCCTCTGAAAAATTGCATATATGTCTTCTGTCAAACTACTCCCCCTTGCTCTTTTTCTCCAGAAGCTCAACATCAAGTCCAAGGCTCTGGAGCTCTTTGATTAATACATGGAAAGATTCCGGTACCCCTGGCTCAAGGGTTGCATCACCTTTAACAATTGCTTCGTACATACGAGCCCTACCGGTAACATCATCACTTTTCACTGTCAGGAACTCCTGGAGGGTATGCGAAGCCCCATATGCCTCGAGTGCCCATACTTCCATTTCTCCGAGTCTCTGTCCCCCGAACTGTGCTTTCCCGCCGAGAGGCTGTTGGGTAACCAATGAGTACGGCCCGATAGATCGAGCATGTATTTTATCATCTACAAGGTGGTGCAGCTTCATCATGTACATGTAACCGACAGTTACAGGTTTATCAAATGGCTGTCCTGTTTTTCCATCACAGAGCGTTATCTGGCCAGTAGTCGGAAGTTCTGATTTTTTCAGGAGATCTTTTATCTCCGATTCCTTTGCTCCCTCGAAAACAGGAGTTGCGACCCGAAGGCCGAGCGCGTTCGCTGCCCAGCCCAGATGTGTTTCGAGCACCTGGCCCACATTCATTCTCGAAGGGACGCCAAGCGGATTGAGCACTAAATCGACAGTGGTGCCATCGGGAAGATATGGCATATCTTCCTCAGGAAGTACCATGGCAACTACACCTTTGTTTCCGTGACGGCCTGCCATTTTATCGCCAATCTGTATCTTGCGTTTCATGGCGATATACACTTTCACGACCTTATTTACGCCGGGCGGCAGTTCATCCCCTTTTTTGACCCGGTCTATCATTTCGTTATATCGTGACTCCAAGTAGCGAATATAATGCGTTACTTCCTGATTGATGGAGTCCATTTTTTCGCGGAAACCACTGTCTTCAACTTTTATCCGGGAAAGATGTTCGTCCTTTACCCTTTCCAGATGTTTTTCCGTAAGCTTTTTCCCCTTATGGCAAATAAGCTCTTTTGTCTTATAATCCTTGAGGTCCTCTGACATTGTCTGTCCGGCGAAAAGCCCTCGCAATTTTCTGTATTTTTCTTCCTTGATGATTCTCACTTCTTCCTCAAGGTCACGCTGCAATCTCTGGATGTCTTCCTCTTCTATGCGTTTTGCCCTCTCGTCCTTCTTTGTGCCTTTCCGTGAAAAGATCCTGACGTCAACGACCGTTCCCTCGATTCCCGGAGGCACGTAAAGGCAGCTTTCTTTCACTTCTTCCGCCTTCTCGCCGAAAATTGCCCTCAGGAGTTTTTCTTCGGGAGTAAGCTGAGTTTCCCCCTTGGGAGTCACCTTGCCAACAAGGATGTCTCCGGGATTTACCTCTGCCCCTATTCTGATAATTCCGCTTTCATCAAGATTTCTGAGCGCTTCTTCCCCGACATTCGGGATATCACGGGTGATTTCTTCGGGGCCGAGCTTTGTTTCTCTTGCTTCGATGCTGAATTCCTCAATGTGCGCGGACGTAAACACATCTTCTTTCACAAGCCGCTCGCTGATGAGGATTGCATCTTCAAAGTTATATCCTCCCCATGGCATGAAGGCTACGAGCACGTTCTTCCCGAGGGCCAGTTCTCCCGCGTCCGTACATGATCCGTCAGCAAGGATATCCCCCGGATGGACAATGTTGCCCACATCAACAACCGCTTTCTGGTTTATGCATGTCGCCTGATTGGAACGCTGGAATTTCACTAGGTTGTAAATGTCGACACCGCCTTTGTTTTCGGTTGTCCTTACAACAATCCTTGAGGCATCCACGCTTTCCACAACGCCCCCCCGCCTTGCAAGCACGAGCGCCCCTGAATCCCTGGCAGCGACATGTTCCATGCCTGTGCCTACGATCGGGGAATCTGTCTGCAATAGCGGGACAGCCTGCCTCTGCATGTTAGAGCCCATTAATGCCCTGTTGGCATCGTCATTTTCAAGAAAAGGGATAAGGGATGCAGAGACGCCGACAATCTGTTTTGGAGAAACATCCATATACTGTACTTCATGGGGCGCTACCATCCTGAAATCTCCGCCGACTCTTGCAGAGACCGTCTCACCGGTCAGATTTCCCTTGTCATCCATCGGCGAGGTCGCTTCTGCAATAATATATTTCTCACCATCGATTGCGGAGAGGTAATCTATCGTCTTTGTGACCTTTCCGTTCACGACTTTCCTGTAGGGAACCTCAATAAACCCGAAGTCGTTCACTCTCGCGTAGGAAGCGAGGGAAGTGATGAGGCCGATGTTCGGCCCTTCAGGGGTTTCTATAGGGCATATTCTCCCATAGTGTGTCGGATGGACATCTCTTACCTCGAACCCAGCCCTCTCACGTGTCAGACCACCCGGGCCGAGAGCAGAGAGCCTCCTCTTATGAGTAATTTCGGAGAGAGGGTTAGTCTGATCCATGAACTGGCTGAGCTGGCTGGAGCCAAAAAACTCCTTCAGTGCAGCCATGACCGGTTTGGCATTTATCAGATCATGCGGCATAGCGGTCTCAAGCTCTGTCAGAGTCATTTTTTCCTTTATCGTTCTCTCCATTCTTACGAGTCCGATTCTGAACTGGTTTTCAAGCAGTTCACCGACTCTTCTGACCCTCCTGTTGCCGAGATGATCTATATCGTCAACATCTCCTTTGCCGGTTCTGAGATTGAAGAGATATCGCACTATCTCTACAATATCGTTATCTGTGAGGACCCTCGTTTCAAGGGGGATATCGATGTGCAGTCTCTTGTTGAGTTTCAGGCGGCCGACGGGAGACAGATCGTACCTCTTCGGATCAAAGAAGAGCCCGTTGAAGAGATCCTTCGCCGCTGTTATTGTTGGCGGCTCGCCAGGCCTGAGTTTCTTATAAATTTCAAGAAGCGCTTCTTCCTGAGTGCTTACCTTGTCGGTTAAGAGAGTATCCCTGAGAGAAGGCAGATAATGGACATTATCGATGAAAAGCAGATCAAGAGAATCGATTTTCATGGATATGATTTTATTAAAGGCGTCCTCTGAAATAGCTTCATTGCCCTCAAGGACCACTTCTCCTGTCGATGGATCAATAATGTCCTTCAGAGTGATTCTTCCGACAATTTCTTCCTTTGAGATGGGTATCGTCTTGATCCCGGCCGCCTCCATCTTTTTTATCGCGCTTCTGGTGATCTTGCTTCCCTCTTTCACAATAGGTTCTTTTGTGTCGGAGGCAGTGATATTCATTAAAGATTTCAGTCCTATAAGTACTTCGCTGATAGCACGGGTGAATTTGTTCCCTTTGATTGTAATTGTTTCTATAGGATAGAAGATCTTTAAGAGATCCTCATTTGTGTATCCAAGTGCCTTGAGCACTATTGTCGCGGGAAGTTTTCTCCTTCTGTCAATTCTTACATAGAGGATATCCTTCGTATCAAATTCGAAATCAAGCCATGACCCTCTGGAAGGAATTACCCTTGCGGAATAGAGCAGTCTTCCGCTGGCGTGCGTCTTTCCTTTGTCATGACTGAAAAAAACACCCGGCGAACGATGAAGCTGGCTTACCACGACCCTTTCAGTCCCATTGATAATAAAGGTGCCGGTTTCGGTCATTAACGGCATCTCGCCGATGTAAACGTCTTCTTCCCTCGATTCTTTTAAGCTTTTGCTGCCCTTTGGTTCTATTTCCCAGAGGTTAAGCTTAACTTTGATTTTCAGAGGTGACGCGTATGTTATCCCTTTCTGCAGACAGTCCCGTACCCCGAATTTCGGGTCACTCATCGTGTAACCTAAGAACTCTATAGAGGCAGTTTCGTTGTAATCTACTATCGGGAATACGCTGAAAAAAGCAGACAGCAATCCGGTTTCTTCTCTTTTGTCTGCAGGGACATCCTTCTGCAAGAATTTCTCATACGATTTTTTCTGTATCTCTATCAGGTTCGGGATTTCTAAGAATTGAGGAACTTTTCCAAAATTTAGTCTCTTTCTAAGAACCCTTGTCATATGTCTCCTTAAATTATTTTATTTCTACTGTTGCACCCTGTTCCTCGAGTTTTGCTTTTATCGAATCAGCCTCCTCTTTCGAAACACCGGTCTTCACAGGTTTCGGAGCTCCATCAACAAGATCCTTTGCTTCCTTCAGCCCCAGAGCGGTAAGCTCTCTTACCACCTTGATTACCTGGATCTTCTTCTCGCCTGCAGCAGAAAGAATTACATCAAAACTTGTCTTTTCCTCAGCTTCAGGTGCAGCAGCTCCTGCTGCCGGTGCTCCCGGCATCGCAGCCATAGCTACAGGTGCTGCGGCAGTGACCCCATATCTGTCCTCGAATTCTTTGATAAACTTTGACATCTCGAGGATCGTCATGTTATCGATATACTCAAAAACTTCTTCTTTTGTAACAGCCATTTCTATATCCTCCTTTTTCTTTGCGCGGGATGTGAGTTCCGGGAACCTTTCATCCTAACCGCTTAACTTTTCTTGTTTTTTATCGCTTCAAGTACATACACGAATTTGCTTAATGTTGCATTCAGTGCATACGCCAGTTTGCCTGCAGGTGCATTGAAACTGCCGGCAATTATCGAAAGCAGCACATTCTTTGGCGGCAGATCAGCAACAGCTTTCAGGTCAGCAGCTGCACAGACCGACCCCTCAATGAGACCGACGCCGACTTTGAGCTTATCATTCTTTTTTGCAAACTCAAGTATCTTCTTGACCGGCAGAACAGGGTCATCGTAGCTGATGGCTATTCCTACAGGACCGCTGAAAGAATCCCTTGCATTGAAGACAGGCGTTCCCTCGGAAGCAAGCTTTGCCATGGTATTCTTGACAACCCTGTATTCAAAATTGCCTTCTCTCAAAAGACCTCTCAGTTCTGAAAGCTCGGCAACGGTTAAGCCCCTGTAATCAGTAAATATCAACGCCTTTGCTTTGCTGAACCCGTCATTAAGTTCCTTCACAACCTGTTCTTTTTCTGTCCTGTTCAGTTTATACCCCCTTCCCCAGGGAAGCTATATCGATAGCCAACCCCGGCCCCATAGTTGAAGATATGGAGACCTTTCTAAGATATTTGCCTTTGCTTGTCGCCGGTTTTGCCTTAATGATGGAACTGACCACTGCCTTTGCATTATCAATGAGCTTCTCGGTATCAAATGAGATCTTGCCGATCGGCACATGCACTATTCCGGCTTTTTCTGTTTTGTATTCGACTTTTCCTGCTTTAATCTCTTTTACCGTACGGGCTATGTCGAAGGTTACCGTGCCCAGTTTCGGGTTTGGCATCAAACCCCGGGGGCCGAGTATTTTTCCCAGTTTTCCCACAACGCCCATTATGTCAGGAGTTGCAACGGACTTATCAAAATCAAGCCATCCCTTGCTGATCTTTTCCACAAGATCTTCTGCTCCGACAAAATCCGCACCTGCGTCCATGGCCTCCTTTTCCTTTTCCCCCTTTGCAAAAACGAGAACCCTGACTTTTTTGCCAATGCCGTGGGGGAGGACAACCGTGCCTCTCACCATCTGTTCGGATTTTCTCGGATCAACACCAAGGTTGACAGCCAGATCAATTGTTTCGTCAAACTTTGCATAGGCAGATTCCTTGATGACTTTCAGAGCATCCTCGAGAGGATATTCCTTCTGTGCTTCAACCTTTTCCAATACTGCCGATAGCTTCTTACCCATTTCAACCTCTTCTATTCAGTGATTTCCAGGCCCATGCTTCTTGCTGTGCCTCTTATGATGTTTTCTGCCTTTTCGATCGCATATGCGTTCAGATCCGGAAGTTTTTTCTGCGCGATCTCTGTGATCTGCGCTGCGGTGACCTTGCCGACCTTCTCCTTGTTTGGAGTGCTTGATCCCTTAATGATCCCGGCCGCCTTTTTCAGAAGTTCCGAGGCTGGAGGTGTCTTCGTGATGAACGAGAACGACCTGTCAGCATAAACGGTAAGCACAACAGGGATGATGGTATCTCCAAGCGCCTGGGTCTGGGCATTGAATGCCTTGCAGAATTCCATGATATTGACACCGTGCGGACCGAGCGCAGGACCGACAGGTGGTGCAGGATTTGCTTTCCCTGCCGGTATCTGAAGCTTGACCTGGGCAATTACCTCTTTTTTCTTCGCCATATAACCCCCTAATTTCTAAGAAACCTAAATTCTCTACTCTAAATCCTCACTGCATCCGGCATTCCAAACTCAACGCTGTTGAGGATTTCGAGTATGGAATTTCGAATTACTTTCTGTTCAGGACTTCTCAACCTGGAAAAAATTAAGCTCAACAGGTGTCAGTCTGCCAAAAATGCTGACCATCACACAAAGCCTGCCGTGATCCAGATCCACATCCTCGACGCTGCCGACAAAATTCGTGAAAGGACCGTCGATGATCCTGACACTCTCCCCCTTCTGGAACTGGGTTTTGACCTGCGGCACAGGCCCCTTCTCCAATTGCTGAATAATTACTGATACTTCTTCTTCGGAAAGCGCAACAGGACTTGCACCGCCTACAAAACCCGTTACACGCGGAGTGCTACGGATGATGTGCCAGGTATAGTCGTCCAGATCCATTTCGACAAGAATATATCCGGGATAGAATTTTTTGTCGCTTTCCTTCTTTTTCCCGCCTTTCAGCTCAATGACCCGCTCTGTAGGAATGAGGATCCGTTCGATCCTGTCTTGCAGGTTCTGCTTGTCTATTTTTTCTTCTATAGAGAGTTTCACCTTCTCTTCGAAGCCGGAATACGTGTGTACTACATACCATTTTTTCCCCATAGCTTATCTCAGCGCCATCCCAACCAGTTTTGTCAGGCTGAGATCTACGACTCCCAGAAATAATGAAATCATGATGACCGTTATGATGACAACCCAAGTAGATCCGATAAGTTCTTCCCTTGTGGGGAAAACGACTTTCCTGATCTCAACCTTTACCTCACGGAAAAATTCCTTCAGTTTGTTTAACATAGTATTTTATCCTAAATCGTTAGAATTTACAGCAGGAATTATGCTGTAAAAATGGCAGGCCAGGAGGGATTCGAACCCCCAGCCCTCGGATTTGGAGTCCGATGCTCTAGCCGTTAGAGCTACTGGCCTATGCTTTTGTCTCTTTGTGAACAGTATGCCTCCTGCAATTCCTACAGTATTTTTTCAGCTGAAGCTTCTCTGTAGTATTCTTTTTATTCTTCATACTAGAATAATTTCTGTTTTTACATTCAGTGCATTGAAAAAGAATGATATCTCTCATAATTGTTACCCCAGTACCTCGGTTACCACACCGGCCCCGACAGTCCTTCCCCCCTCACGGATGGCGAACCTCAGTTCCTTTTCCATCGCGATGGGGGCAATCAGCTCCACCTCAAGGGTGACATTGTCCCCGGGCATCACC